>DATLZC010000060.1:0-9984 GCA_035574215.1 Dehalococcoidia bacterium
TGCGGGCCCAGGAGCGCGCTCACGGCGTCGACGAAGCGGTCGATGTCATCCATGGGCGGGCTCCGTCTGCGGTTCGAGGATGCGCTCCATGGCGGCGGCGAACGCCCGCCACTCGGCGCGCTTGCGTTGGAGCGCCTCGAGACCCGCGTCGGTGATGCGGTAGCGCTTCCTGCTGGGGCTGCCGACTCGCGGCTCCCACTCGCCCTGGATGAGGCCGCGACGCTCGAGCCGGTGCAGGATGGGATAGAGCACGCCCTGGCCGAGCCTCAACGAGTCCCCGGCTCGTCGGCGCATCTCCTTCGCGAGGTCGTAGCCGTGCATCGGGCCCTCTTCCGCCAGCAGGGCCAGCACGATGGTGTCGGTGGTTCCCTTCAGGAGCTCGCGGTCGAAGCGTTCGATGTCGCTCACGGACTCAGTATCCGGCCGGGGCGACGCCCGATCAAGCGCGGTCAGACGCGCAGGGCGCGCTGCGGGTTGTCTTCGGCGCCGGGCGTCACCTTGCCCGTGTCGATGGTCAGGTTGCCGTTGTCGTCGATGGTCAGGGCGAAGGTGTCCATGGGTCTGGGGGCGGGCCCGTACACGCGGATGCCCGCGTGGTCGTAGGTCGAGCCGTGGCACGGGCAGCGGAACCACCCGCGGGTGGTCTGTCGGGTCCGCGGGTCCTCGAACTCGAACTCGGGGCGCCAGGGGACAGTGCAGCCGAGATGCGGGCACTTCCACCAGAGGGCGAGAAGCCCTGGTCCGCCCTGCTCTTCCGTGAGATGCACGAGCCAGGTGCGCGCCTCCATGATCTGCGTCTTCGACCCGGGCGGGTAGAGGGAGACGTGACCGGCGGCGATAGGCCCGCCGAAGCCTTCGACCTTGCGCGGGTAGACGATGTCGAGCGCGGAGCCGGCGGCCCCGACGGCGCTGGCGACGAGCCCTGCCCAGAACGACAGCTTGAGGAGCCGGCGGCGGGACAGGGCAATGCCGGCGGCAGGACGACGTGCGGTGGCGGCGTGGACGGCCATGGCAACCTCCATCGAAGGCGTCTAGATGGTAGCACTATCTAGATGGGCCGTCAAGTCGTCCGTGGTCGTGTTGCGGCGGCGGCCGGGCCGTTGCTATACTCTGGCCGAGAAACTCCTTACGAAAGTGGGTTCGCACCCACTTTTTTGTTCGTCAGAGAGCGGGAGGACCGGACGTCGTCATATGAAGAGCGACTTCCTCGTGGCCATCGCCCAGCTCGCGGCTGAGAAGAACCTGCCGAAGGAGGTCGTCTTCGAAGCCGTCGAGGCGGCGCTGGCGTCCGCCTACAAGAAGGACAACCTCGCCCAGAGCAACGTCGTCGTCAAGATCGACCCCGAGCTGGGCGAGACCCACGTCTACGTCGAGAAGGAGGTCGTGGAAGAGGTCGAAGACCCGAAGACGCAGATCAGCCTCGAGGAGGCCCGGAAGGTCCGGGCGGACGCCAAAATCGGCGAGGTCATCCGGTTCGAGGTGACGCCCGAGAACGCCGGACGCATCGCGGCGCAGACCGCGAAGCAGGTGGTGCTCCAGCGGCTCCGCGAGGCCGAGCGCGAGGTCGTCTACGAGGAGTTTTCGGGCCGCGAGGGCGACATCGTCTCGGGGACGGTGCAGCGGCTCGAAGGCCGCAACGTCATCGTCGATCTGGGCCGCGCCGAGGCGCTGCTGCCGCCCTCGGAGCAGGTGCGTACGGAGCACTATCGGCCACAGCAGCGGCTGAAGGTCTACGTGCTCGAGGTGCACAAGGCCGCCAAGGGCCCGCAGATCATCGTCTCGCGGACGCACAAGAACCTGCTGCGGCGGCTCTTCGAGCTCGAGGTCCCCGAGATCTTCAAGGGGATCGTCGAGATCAAGTCCATCGCGCGGGAGGCCGGCCATCGGAGCAAGGTCGCCGTGTGGGCGCGACAGCCCGGCGTCGACCCCGTCGGCGCCTGCGTGGGCCTGCGCGGCGTCCGCATCCAGAACGTCGTGAACGAGCTCAACGGCGAGCGCATCGACGTCATTCAGTGGGACCCCGACCCGCTGAAGTTCGTGGCCAACGCCCTGAGCCCGGCGCAGGTCTTGAGCGTGACGCCCCGCGGCGTCGAGAACGGCACGCCGACCGCCGAAGTGATCGTCCCCGACCGGCAGCTTTCGCTCGCCATCGGGAAGGAAGGCCAGAACGCGCGCCTCGCCGCGAAGCTGACCGGCTGGCGGATCGACATCAAGAGTCAGAGCGCGCACGAGAAGGAGCTCGCCGAGCGCGGGCCGGAGTCCGAAGCGGAGCTGCGCGAGGCGGCGGAAGCCGCGTTCGCCGCTGCGGCGGCTCGCGAAGGCGCCCCTGCGCCCACCGCCGCCAGGCCTGCCGTCGAAGAGCGCCCGCTGACGCCTGAGGAGGAGGCGATCGCGCCGTTCGTCGAAGAAGAGGAAGAAGAGGCGGCGACGGAGCCCGCGGTCGCGGAAGCGGTCGAGCCCGCGCCGCAGCCCGCCAGGCCGGTCATCCGGTTCGCGGAGGAGATCCTGCGACCGGAAGCGCTGGAGAAGCCGAAGAAGAAGGGGAAGAAGGGCGTGCGCGTCGAAGCCGAGGAGGCGAAGGCCCGTAAGAAGCGCCCTCGCCGGCCCGTCTTCGAGGAAGACGAAGAGCTCGACATCGAGGACATCGAGGAATTCATCTGAGGCGGTGCGGCCATGCCGGCGAGAACCAAGCGCGTCCCCGTGCGCATGTGCGTCGCCTGCCGGAGCGCCGAGGCCAAGCGGGGCCTGGTGCGCATCGTGCGGACGCCGCAGGGCCGCGTCGAGATCGACCCGACGGGGAAGAAGTCCGGCAGAGGCGCGTACCTGCACGCGAACCGCGAGTGCTGGGAGCTCGCCCTGAAGAAGGACCTGCTCTCGCGAGCGCTCAAGGTCAGCGTCCCGGCCGAGGATCGCGAGGCGCTCAAACAGTACGCGGAGCGCCTTGAAGCAACGCCCGCGAGCGCGTAGGGTGAACCGGAGCCGACGAATCGAGGCATGACCATGACGACACCACGCGGCGAGACCCGTCCCGCCACCCGGAGCGAGCAGAGCGCTCCGGGGGCGGCGCCGCGCGTCCTCGAGATTCCGCACGCGCTCACCGTCAAGGAGCTCGGTGAGCTCATGGGCGTCTCCCCGGTCGAGGTCATCAAGGAGCTCATGAAGAACGGCGTGATGGCGGCGATCAACCAGACCATCGACTTCGACACCGCCGCCATCGTGGCGCACGACCTCGGGTTCGAGCCCGTCGAGGCGAAGCCCCACGGCGAGGCAGCGGCCGTCGCCGAAGCCGTGCACGAGACCAGGGCGCCGCTGCGCGCGGTCGTCGAGGAGGACGACCCGACGAAGCTGCGCCCGCGGCCCCCGGTGGTGACGGTGATGGGGCACGTCGACCACGGCAAGACGAGCCTGCTCGACGCCATCCGCAAGACCAACGTCACGGCGCAGGAGGCGGGCGGCATCACGCAGCACATCGGCGCATACCAGGTCGAGACGGACGGCCACCGCATCACGTTCCTCGACACGCCGGGCCATGAAGCCTTCACTGCGATGCGGGCCCGCGGCGCCCAGGTCACGGACATCGTCGTCCTCGTGGTCGCGGCCGACGACGGCGTGATGCCGCAGACGAAGGAGGCCATCGACCACGTGCGCGCGGCGGGCGTGCCCATGATCGTGGCGATCAACAAGATCGACCTGCCCCAGGCCAACCCCGACCGGGTGAAGCAGGAGCTCTCCGAGAACGGCGTGATCATCGAGGAATGGGGCGGCGACGTGCCGTGCGTGCTCGTGTCGGCGCGTACGGGCGAGGGCCTGAAGGACCTGCTCGACACCATCCTGGTGCTGGCCGAGGTCCAGGAGCTGAAGGCGAACCCGGACCGTCCCGCCGTGGGTACGGTCATCGAGGCGCAGCTCAGCAGCACCCGGGGCCCGCTCGCGACGGTCCTCGTGCAGACGGGCACGCTGCGCGTGGGCGACGCCGTGATCGTGGGGGACACTTACGGGCGCATCAAGGCGATGTTCAACGAGTGGGGCCAGCGGGTCAAGGAAGCCGGCCCGTCGACGCCGGTCGAGATCCTGGGGCTCGAGTCCGTTCCATCGGCGGGAGACCGCCTGACGGTGGTGAAGGACGAGAAGTTCGCGCGCGAGACCGTCGCCCAGCGCATTCGCGAGCGCGAAGCGGCGGCGCTGCGCGAGCACCGCGGCGTCTCCCTCGAGAGCGTGTTCGGCGAGATCACCGCGGGCAAAGTCAAGGAGCTCAACATCATCCTGAAGACCGACGTGCAGGGCAGCGCCGAAGCCGTCAAGCAGGCGATCGAGCGGCTGGGCACCGACGAGGTGCGCGCGAAGGTCATCCACGCCCAGACGGGCATGATCACCGAGTCCGACGTGATGCTGGCGGTGGCGTCGCGAGGCGTCATCATCGGATTCAACACGAAGGTGGAACCGGGCGCGCGGCGCCTCGCTGAGCAAGAGAAGGTCGATATCCGCCTGTACAACATCATCTACCAGCTCACGGAGGACATCGATAAGGCGCTGCGGGGCATGCTCGCGCCGACCTACCGCGAGGTGGTGACCGGCCACGCCGAGGTACGGCAGGTGTTCAAGGTCGGCCGCAAGGGGCAGATCGCAGGGTGCTACGTCCGCGACGGCGCCGTGACGCGGTCGGACCGCGTGCGCCTGATCCGTGGCGGCGAGGTCGTGGCGGAGGGCCGCATCGAGAGCTTGCGGCGGTTCCAGGAAGACGTTCGCGAAGTGCAGAGCGGGTACGAGTGCGGCATCAAGGTCGAAGGCGTGGACGAGTTCCAGGAGGGCGATGTCCTCGAGCTCTTCCACGTGGAGCAGGCCTCCTGACCGCCGGCCCGCCTCAGGCCAGCGCGCCGGGCGCGAGCGCCTCGTGCGCCGGGACGTGACCCATGACCCGAAGGACTGAGCGCGTCAACGACCTCCTGCGGGAGGAGATCAGCCGGCTCGTGCTGCGTGAACTGCACGACCCGGCGTTCCAGCAGGGCCTCATCTCGGTCACGGAGGTGGAGGTGAGCCCGGACCTGCGGCACGCGCGCGTCTACGTGAGCGTCATGGGCAGCGAGGAGGAGCGGACGAGCGTCTTCCAGGCGCTCGAGCGCGCGCGGCACTTCATGGAGCGCGAGCTCTCCCGGCGGCTGAAGATGCGTCAGACGCCGGAGCTCGCCTTCCGGCAGGACGACTCCATCGAGCGAGGTGTGCGGCTCTCGCAGCTCATCAAGGAAGTGGCGAGCGAACAGGGGGACACGCTGTAACGGGACGCCTCGGGCGCTCACGGCCCCGGCGCGCTCTCCGGCGGGCACGGCATGGCGAGACGCGGCCACGACCCACCCTTCCACGGCATCCTCAATCTGAACAAGCCGAAGGGCGTCACCTCGTTCGCGATGGTCACCCTGGTGCGGCGGCTCACGGGCTTCCGTCGGGTCGGACACGCGGGAACGCTCGACCCCATCGCCGAAGGCGTGCTCCCCATCCTGCTGGGCCAGGCCACGCGCGTCGCGGAGTACCTCATCGACCAGCCCAAGGTCTACCTCACGACGCTGCGCCTCGGTCAGGCCACCGACACCTATGACGCCGACGGCGTGGTCACCGCCGAAGCGGACCCTTCGGGCGTCACCCGGGAGGCCTTGGAAGAGGCGGCGGCCGCGTTCACGGGCGAGATCGAGCAGCTTCCGCCCATGTACAGCGCGGTGAAGTACCAGGGGCAGCCCCTGTACCGGTACGCCCGCGCCGGCGAGGAGGTGGAGCGCGCGCCGCGCCGCGTGGTGATCTACCGCATCGACGTCGTCGCGTTCGAGCCGCCGTTCGCGACCATCGAGGTCGAGTGCGGCCGGGGGGCGTACGTGCGCACGCTGGCGCATGACATCGGCGTGCGGCTGGGCTGCTACGCCCATCTGGCGGCGCTGACGAGGCTGCGGGCGGGACCCTTTCGCCTGGAGGACGCCGTTACGCCGGACGCCCTGCGCGAAGCCGCGGTCGCCGGGACGTGGCAGGAGCTGCTGTGGGCGACCGACACGCCGCTGGAATCGTGGCGCGCCGCCATCCTGGGTCCGCAGCACACACGGGCGGCGCGGGAAGGGCGGCCCCTGTTCCTCGAGCCGGCGCGTCCGGACGCCTTCACGCTGCCCCCCGGAGCGCTGTGCCGAGCCTATTCGACGGACGGCGACTTCCTCGCGGTGCTACGGTACGAGGGCGGGCGGCTCTGGCAGCCAGACAAGGTCTTTGCGCCGTTTCCGCAGCCGCCCGAATCCGGACGATGACGGTCCGATCGTCCTCTTGACAGGCCTTTCGAGGCGGTGCTATGGTCTCAATGCCCGTAAGGCACATGAGAACCCCGTAAGGAGGTGTCTCATGACCGACCGAGTTCGTTGGGGGGTCTGGCAGGTCGACACGTAACGCCCTGCTGGCGACAGCAGGGCAAGCGGCCAGCAGGCTCCACGGAACGACGCCAGACAACGGGCTACGAGCCTAACGGGCGACCGAACCGGCAGGGGGCTACCCCGGGTGTGGAGCCTGTCAGTCGGACCACGAAGTCCTTGACGAACACAAAAGGCTATCCGCGCAAACGGATGGCCTTTTGTTGTGGGGCAGAAGGACGGCCCGGCCCATGACGACCCGTCGCGGCAATCTCTGGCTCGCCGACACGCTCTGGAAGCTCGGCGCCATCCAGTTCGGCGAGTTCACCCTCGGCCATACCACCGTCAATTCGCCGATCTACGTCAACCTGCGACTGCTCATCTCGCATCCGACGGCGCTGTGGCGGGCCGCCCATATCATCCACGACGAAATCCTGACCCTCCAGGCCATGCGCCATCCTCAGGTCGACCCCTTCGACCTCGTGGCCGGCGTGCCCTTCGGGGGCCTCCTCATCGCGGAAGCGTATTCGCTCACCTCGAAGACGCCGCTGATCTACCTCCACCCGCGGCCCGACGACCTGACAGAGGAGATCGAGGGCCTCTATCAGCCGGGGCAGACCGCGCTCGTCATGGACGACCTCATCACGGGCGGACACAGCATCGTGAACACGACGGAGCGCCTCCGCGAGGCCGGCCTCACGGTGCGCGACGCCGTGGTCCTGCTCGACCGCCAGCAGGGAGGGCGCGAGCGCCTGCACGAGTACGGCGTCCGGCTCGTCTCCATCCTGACGATGGAGGTCCTGCTCAACTACCTCATGTCCACGAGCAAGATCTCCGAGGAGTGGTACCGGCGCTCGATGGCGTTCCTGGAGGCGCACCAGCGCTGAGCCGCCGCGCCGCTGAATCCGCCACCCACGCGCGCCTAGTTGCGGACCCGCGTCAGACCACGATGCGCCGGCGGTCCCGGCCGGTGAGCTGGCAGCAGACGTGCTCTTCTGCGAGGAAGTCGTTCACCACTTGGAGGAAGGCGTCGAGCCGGTCGTGGTGCACCCAGTGGCCCGCCCGTTCGATGACCACGAGCCGGTAGCAGTGGAAGGCGCTGGCGCGGCCGTCCTCCTCCGGGTCGCTGGCCCAGCTCTCCGCCCCCTTGATGAGCAGAATGGGGCAACGGATGCCGTTCCAGATGGTGCGGGCGTCCTCCATGTTGAACTCGAACGGGGAGTGCGTCCGGACGTAGTTGTCGAACTTCCACGAGTACGTGCCGTCGTCGTTCTGCCGGACGCCGTGCACCGTGAGGTGGCGGGCCATCTCCGGGCTGAGGTGGGGGTTCTCCTCGCGCATCCGGGCGACCGCGTCGTCGATGGTGGCGTAGCGCCGCGGCCTGCGCCGGTCGAGGTCGGTCATGTGGGCGATCCATTCGCGCATCCGCACGTCCGCGGGGCGGCGTTCGTGGATGCGCGGGCCCCAGCCCTCGACTGACACCAGCTTCGCGACCCGGTGCGGGAAGAGGCCGGCGTACTGCATCGCCACGCCGCCTCCCAGGGAATGCCCGATGAGGGTCACGGGCGTGTCGGCCGCGACGATGTCGACCAGGCGGGCGATGTCGAGCGTGAACTCGGGGAAGCTGTATTCACCGCCGATGGCCCACTGGCTGTCCCCGTGGCCGCGGAGGTCCACGGCGTACACCGTGTAGCGGTCGACCATGGCCCGCGCGACGAAGTCCCAGTTGCGGGCGTGGTCGCGGTTGCCGTGGATGAGCACGAGGGGCGGATTGTGGCCGTCGCCCCAGACGACATAGTGCAGCCGAAGGCGGTGGGATTCGTAGTAGCGGGATTCGGGCTCCACGGAATGGAACCCTACGGGATGCGCGCCTCACGGGCAAGGGCGCGAGGCGTAACGCCGTGGTAGGGCGAGCGCGACAGACGAAATCGCCGAGGTGAAGGCGTTCCTGCCTCACAGTCGGCACGCCTGTGCCGGTTTGGGCCGCTTCGATCTGCGGCCTCCCATCGCTTGCTTTGGTGATATCGTATGTGATAGCGTTGCCCCAATGGGCAGGGATGTCCTTGAACAGATCGCGGGTCTGCGGCGGAGGAAGAACAACCTCAAGCCCCGCGAGTTGGAGGCAGTGGCGAGAGCCGCAGGCTGGGTGCACGACCGAACGACTGGCAGCCACGCCGTATACGTGAAACAGGGGTGCGGGAACCTCTGGTGATTCCCCGTCACCCGAAGCTAAAGGGTTTGCTAGCAATTCGGCTTTTGAACCAAATCGAAGACAGCGTCAGGGGAGAGGAGGAGCGGGATGATCCGTAGGAGAGTCGGTAAGTCGGTCGACGAAACGGTCGCGTCCTACCTCCGCGTGCCTTACACACGCGTGATCGTGCCGGACCCGGACGGCGGCTTCATCGCAGAGGTGCTGGAACTCCCCGGTTGCGTCAGCCAGGGGGAGACACCGGACGAGGCGTTCGACAACCTGAACGATGCGATGGCTGGCTACATCGCCTCGCTGCTGGACCGAGGCTATTCGATACCCGAGCCGGTGGGCGTGAAGGAGTACTCGGGGAGATTCCTCCTCCGGATCTCCAGCGAGCTTCATCGGTCAGCGGCGATGCGCGCAATGCGTGAGGGCGTGAGCCTGAACCAATGGATCGCGCAGGCCATCTCCGAGCGGCTCGCGGCCAAAAACCTGGCGGACGATGTGGCCGTGCGGGTCGCCGATCAAGTGGTCGCCCGGTTTCGGAACGAGGTGCTGTCCGGGCGCGTCCGTCCCGCCGTGAGGGTGCGGCGGCAGCGGGGTGTAGGCCTTGCCGGCGCGGCCCCGCAAGTGTGATGTTCGAGGCGCAGGGGGGTATCATCGGGACTGCGCTTTTGGCACGACCGCCTCGCTTGCTCGCGGGCGGCGCGCGCCGTACGCTCTCGGCGTGCGCATCGTGCTCGCGCAGGTCCGCGTCCAGACGAGGGCGCCCCGCCAGTTCGTCGACATCACCGACGCCGTTCGCCGCGAGGTGGAGGCGTCGGGCGTGCGCGAGGGCGTCGTGCTCCTGCGCAGCCGGCACACCACCGCCGCCGTCGCCTGCACCGAGCCTGACCCCGCGGTCCATGAGGACGCCCTCGCGCTGGTCGCCGACCTGATGCCCCTGAGCCGTCCCTACCGGCACATCGAGGAGGGCCCGAGCAACGCCGTCGCGCATCTCGCCGAGACGCTGCTCTTCGGGGAGTCGACGTGGGCGCCCGTCCGCGGCGGGCGGCTCGATCTGGGCACGTGGCAGCGCCTGTTCGTGGTCGAGCTGTTCGAGCCGCGGACGAGGACGGTGGACCTGGCGATTCTGGGGGAGTGAAGCCGCGCCCGCCGAGGGCGCGCCAGCACGAGACGACCGAGGCCCCGGCGTTCTCCGGGGCCTCACCGTGTCGTCGTCGAGAGCGTGGGAATCCCTACTTCGCGGCGCCGATCTTGTACATCGTGGTGCCGCAAACGGGGCACTTCCCGCGGGTCGCGGGCTTGCCGTTCTTCATGGTCACGGCCTGCGGGTTCTGCATGTCCCTCTGGGTCCGGCACTTGAGGCAGTACGCCTGCATCCGGGCTTCCTCCTTCTCCGATCCCGCGGGTGAGGCC
>DATLZC010000061.1:0-4481 GCA_035574215.1 Dehalococcoidia bacterium
CCCGAAGCGAGCGCCACAAGGACGAGCGCGATTGACAGCGACAGGTGCGCCAGCACCTTGAGCAGCGGAGAAAACATCTCAGTTCTCAGTCATCAGGCCACAAAAGCATAGGTAATCAACAGAAGGCTCGTCGCCGCCAGCACACTGCCGTTGGCGACGCGCGCCAGTGACATATATCTTCTCATGCCGATTGCAGGGATGTCGACATGGAGGACTGGCATCGTAGCAGCCGCCACGACGGGCAAAGCGCGGCTGAAGCCGAAGAGAGCGAAGGCACCAGTGGCAGCAGGGAAGTTGGGTAGCAACGCGCAAACTAGCAACAGGAAGTGAACCGAAGCAAATGTGATGCGCGTCAACATGCCCGCACCCAGCACAGAACCATAGAGTGCCGCAGCCCAATAAGGGTGAAGAGTGCCCTTCCACTTGCGGGGCACCTGCTTTGGCACCTGCGGCAGCCTGGAGGCCACAATATTCAAATCCCGAAGGGCGAAGAGCAAGCCAACTAAGCCCACGAGAATAGACGCAGCAAATGCTGACGTAGTCACGGGCCATACGCCACGAGCGACAGCTGCCGCCAAACCCACGGTGAAGCCCGCTGTCGCACCACCCACAGTACTGCCCGCCACGTAGAACGCCGGTACAGCTAGTCTTCGATTTTGCTGGCCTTCCTGCTCATGAACCATGAGCCTGATGGTATCGACCATCGAATACCCTCAGGCAGACAAGATCATGGAGCTTCCAGCAACAACGGCCAGTAAGCCGACTAGGCTACCGTAGGCAAGACTGTTCGGGGCTATCGGGCCGCCGGAGACGACGGTTGCGGCGCTGGCACCGACCAAGAGCAGTACAACCGAATCCATGTTTGTTACACGAGCGGTAACAGGCAACACAGGCCCAGGCGGCTTATTGGCGGCGGCGGTATCGCTTTCTATCGCAGTCCTTCTCCACACGTCAGCAATCGGCGATCACAAGACGATAGGTGCAGCAGTACGTGTCCCCCGGGCAGTACTCAGGGCACCCATGAGGAGCACACCCACAGTTTCCTTCTTTGCAGCAATCGACCCAGATGTAGGTTACATCTGGGTGACCAGCGCCAGAACAGCAAGCTGACCACGACCCGCCTCTGGTTGCGCCCGATTGGCACCCGGGACAGCCCGCGTAGGACCCGCAACACAGACATCCGCCGCATCTACCATAGTCCGGCCCGCAGTAAGTTGGAACTAGGATTTGCTGAGCCTCTGTCAGGTTCCTAGGAATGAGCCCTGCGCCCGCAGCCGCCAAGATGGCACCCCCCGTCCGGAAGAGGAAGCTGCGCCTGGATACCAGACGAACTGCAGGCACGATCGCGCGGCATCGGGTCGCAAGGTACGCGGACGCTTAGCGCACGACCTGCACGTCCACGCCCACGTCGATGTCCGCCCACAAGCGGTCGGCCGTGAGGGCGGGTACGCCGAGGCGCAGGGCCAGCGACAGGCACGCGCGATCGGCCAGCGAAAGGCCAGACGACTGCGTCAGGAACCAGAGACGGGCTGAGACTTCAGCATCCTCGGCCGCGAAGGGAACTATCGTCAGACCAGCGGCAACAAGGTCTGCCCGCAGCGCCGCCGCGTCGATGCCGTAGGCGAGGCTCTTCTGCGCGACCTCCGCCCAGTTCACCGCGCACATCGCCGCGACGCCGATCTGGGATTCGACCCGGTCGCCGCCTGGCTCGCCCCGCACGGCCGCCAGAAGCGCAGACGCGTCCAGCACAACCGCCGGCCCGCCGTTCACAGCGCCTGTTCCTCGCGACGGGCCTCGGCGCGCCGCTCGGCGATGAGTTCATCCGCCAGGCTCACGCCGGGGGGCACGGCGGCCGTGAACCGTGCCTTGATCCTCGCCAGGATGGCCTCCCGGGTCTCCAGCACGATCTGGCCGTCCTCGACCCGCGCCAGCAACCTGTCGCCGGGCCGCAGCCCGAGCTCCCGGCGAAGGGCGGCGGGAATGACCACCCTGCCCTGCGGGCCCACGCGCACTTCCGCTCTCGAACGTCGTGCCATAGCGACGCCAGTATGCCACAGCCACTGCCGATGTGCCACCCACGGCGCTCGTCGCTCCGAACGGGCGCCCGTGCCGTGCTCGCTCGCAACAGGGGCGGCCCGTCCGCACAGGGCCCGTTGGCTCGCACACCTCGCAAGCCTCACGGAACTGCGCGCGCTGGGCCTGTCGGGCACCAAGGTCACCGACGGGGGCCTGCGCCGCCTCGCAGGCCTTACAGAGCTGCGGGCGCTGGACCTATCGGGCACCAAGGTCACCGATGCCGGCGTGGCGTGGCTGTGCAGGGCGCTGCCCGAATGCGAGATCGACCGCTGATCGCCCGCCGCTACTGGAACAGGGCGCCGACGGAGTCGCCCCGGTGGATGCGGGCGATGGCCTCGCCGATGAGGGGCGCGACGGTGAGCACGGTGAACTTCTCGTGCCGCTTGTGCGGCGGCAGGGGGATGGTGTCGGTCATCACGAGCTCGTCGATGGGGCTCGCGGCCAGCCGCTGCGCGGCGTCCCCCGACAGGATGGGGTGCACGCAGGCGGCGGTCACGCCCCGCGCGCCCGCCTCCAGCACGCACTGCACCGCCGCGATCATGGTCCCGCCGGTGTCGATCTCGTCGTCGGCGATGAGCACGTAACGGTCGCGCACGTCGCCGATGATGTTCAGCGCCTGCACCCGCTCTTCGTTCCCCACGCGGGCCTTCTCGACGATGGCGAGCGGCGCCCCGACGAGCCGCGCCAGGTTCCGCGCCCGCTTGGCGTCGCCGACGTCCGTGGCCACGACCGTGAGGTTCGGGATCTTCTTCTCGTTGAAGTACCGCCCCAGGATGTACAGCGCCGTGAGCTCGTCCACCGGAATGTTGAAGAAGCCCTGGATCTGCCCGGCGTGCAGGTCCATGGTGAGCACGCGGTCGGCCCCCGCCGTCTCGATGAGGTTGGCCACGAGCCGCGCGGTGATGGGCACGCGGGGCTGGTCCTTCTTGTCGCTGCGCCCGTACGCGTAGTACGGCACCACGGCCGTGATGCGGCCCGCCGACGCCCGCTTGAAGGCGTCGATCATGATGAGCAGCTCCATGAGCCGCGTGTTCACCGGGGAGACGATGGGCTGGATGATGAAGACGTCGCGCTGGCGGACGTTCTCGAGGATGCGGACGAAGATGTTCTCGTTGCTGAACTGGAAGACCTCGGCCTGGCCCAACGGCATCTCGAGATAGCGACAGATGCTCTGCGCCAGGTCGGGGTGGGCGTTGCCGCTGAAGATGGCGAGGTCGGAATACAAAACGGACTGGGCCTCCCGGAGGCTCCGACCCTGGACTCGCCGCGGCCCGCGGCGGGCAGGCGCACTATAGCATCGCGACGCCCGTGCCTCAAACGCCGCAGCCGTTCCTCCGCGCGCTTGACCATAAGCGCTGGACGCCCGCCCCCCGCACGTGTATAACCGCCGTGACGCCGGGCCGGCGCATCCGGCCCCGCGCGCGCTCATGATCGCGACGTACCACAGCGCCCCCGACGGTACGCTCAGGCGCGACCTCGCCCCCGGCGAGCTCGCGCAGGCCCTGGCCTCGGGCGAGGGCTGCGTCTGGGTCGACATGGAGGCCGTCGGGCGCCCCGAGGGCGAGCCGCTCCTGCGCGACGTCTTCCGCTTTCACCACCTGCCCATCGACGACTGCTTCAACGAGCTCGTGGACCCGCCGAAGGCGGAGGTCTATGACGGCTACCTGTTCGTCATCGTGCAGGCCATCGACTACGCCGCCACGACGCACCGCATCGCCGTCACGGAGCTCGATCTGTTCATCGGCGAGACGTTCGTCGTGACCTTCCACCGGCGGCCGCTGCCGGCGGTGACGCGCGTGCGCGGGCTGGTCGAGGACCCCGCGCTCCGCCTGTTGAGCCGCGGGCCCGACTGGGTGGCCCACCACCTCATCGACCAGCTCGTGGACGACTTCGCGCCCGCGCTCGCCGACATGACCGACGCCCTCGAGCGCCTGGAAGAGGAGGTCATCCGCGCGCCGACCGAGCGCACGCTGGAGGACGTGCTCCACCTCAAACGGAACGCCCAGCGCCTGCGCCACACGATGCTCCCTACCCGCGACGTCATGGCCCGCTTCGCCCGCGGGGAGTACCCCGTGCTCATCCGCCCGGAGACGCAGTTGTACTTCCGGGACGTGTACGACCACGTGGTCCGCACGGAGGAGATGGTGGAGACGCTGCGCGAGTTCGCCGACAGCGCCCTCAACCTGTACCTGTCGTCGCTGAACAACCGCACGAACGAAGTGATGAAGACGCTGGCGGTGGTCGGCGCGCTGTTTCTGCCCGCGACCATCGTGTCGAGCATCTACGGCACCAACTTCTCGAAGAACATCCCGGGCCTGCACTGGGACCTGGGATTTTATGTCATGTTGGGCGTCATGTTCCTGGTGATGGCCGGTGGACTGCTCTACTTCCGCGCGCGGCGCTGG
>DATLZC010000062.1:0-2096 GCA_035574215.1 Dehalococcoidia bacterium
ATAGGGGATTCCCCGATACCCTCGCGCGCGTTCCCCGATAAATCATGGGCCGCGAGTTTACCGGTCCTTCACCGACAGGACCGGACCCGGAGGCGCCATGACGCTCGCGGCGCACGTCCTGGGTCAGGGCCGGTACGCCGAGGCCGGCCGCATGGTCGCCGCCGCCATCGAGCGCGCGGGCCTCGATCAGCGCGAGGTCTGTCGCAGGCTCGGCCTTTCCCCCGCCGCGCTGTCCCGCGTGTGTTCGGGTACCCTCCGCCCTACGCCGGAGAACATCTCGCGGCTCGCCCGGCTCCTGGCCATCAACGAATCCGCCCTCTTCGTCGCGTTCGGCCTCCTCCCCGAACCCGACCCTTCGGGCGAAGCGCTCGCCCTGCGCTATCCCGCCGAGCGCTTCATCGCGATTCGTCGCGGGGCTCCCCTGCCGTTCGCGCGCCTGTGGGGCCCCGGGCTGCTCTCCGCCGCCGATGTGCGCGTCGAGCGCGACCCGACACCGTATCGCCTCCCGTCCGTCATCGTTCGCGCCCTCGACCAGCTCACCTTACCCCCGGGCCCGAAGTACAACCGGAGCAAGGCACGGCTGGCCTCGCTCCACGAGAGCGCGCATGGGCTCGTCTTCCGCTTCCAGCGGACGACGTATCTCAATCACCTGCTGACCAATCACCAGGTCGAGGCGGGCGCCCGGGTCCACCTGGACGGCGGGTGGCAGGCCGTCGCTGATCTCCTCGAGCCGGGCGGCAGTGGGCTGCAGCCACTCGAGCGGTCGGGCTGCTCGAACCACCTCGGGCTCGACATCCTGCTCACGGACCGCGCGGGCCACGTCCTGCTGGCCCAGCGGTCGACGGCGGCGACGGCGTATCTGCCCGGAGTCCAGTTCGGCCTGCCCGCCGCCGGGTCGATGGACTGGACCGACATCGATCCCTTCACCGCCGCCTACCGTGAGCTCGACGAAGAGCTCGGGCTGAGCGAGGCGGACCTCGCGCCGCCGGGCCTGCTCCTGATGGGCGTCGCCCGAAACGCCGCCCGCGGCGGCAAGCCAGAAGCGTTCTTCGTCGCCCGCACGCTGACGCCGGTGGCGGAGCTGAACGTGCGGCTCGCCGCCCCGGCGTCCAGCGCGGCGCTGCCGGCCACGGCCCCGCTACCTCCGCAGAGCCGCGAGGTCGTCCGGCTCTATCCGGTCCCCGACACCGACGCCGCGCTCGCGGACCACCTCGAAAGCCCGCACCTCGATCTCACGCCCGAAACGCGCGTGGCCATCGCGCTCTACCTCAGCGTGCGCGACGCCTTCGCGCGGCGCTTGCGGCGGTGACGTTCGGCAGCCAGATCTGCCCTTCGTCCGGAGCCCCCACGGCCTCTCCCGCGCCCCGCGCGCACAGCGCCCCGACCCACGCGGCCGCGACCGCGTCCACCGCGTCCCGAGGCAGCCCGTCCGGAAGACCGCGCAACCCCAGCCGCCGCAGCGCGCGCACGAGCTCGCGGTCATCCGCGCGAGAGACGGCGGGGACGTCGCGCACCGCCCCTGGAAACACCTCGACGACGCGCCGGCCTTCGGCTTCGAGCGCGCGTCGCAGCGCCACGCCCCGCAGCGTGAGGGGAACCATCGACGGAAGAAGCGTCCAGTAGGGGCGATGCCCCCGCCGGACGAGTTCGCGCTCCGCCTCCCGGATGATCCCGAAGCGCGCGCACGCGCACGCCGGATCCGCGCAGCACCGCCCTCGCGGAAGCGACAAGGGCGCATCGACGGCGACCACGCGTGCGTCGTGGCGACGAACGAACGCGAGGATGGCGTCGTTGTCGAGACGCCCCGCCATGACCTCGACGGCGCGCAGGCCGCGAATGTGCGCACGCACGGCGGCGAGCCCGACGACGCCGGGCCGTTTCGCGCCGTAGGCCGGCGCGCCGGCGAGATCGATGCCCACGACCATTGTCATGACAAGACGGTAGCACGAACCGCGGGCCGTTCTTGTCCGACGGCCGCGCGTCCCGCATAATCGGCGAGCGTCGCCCCTGCGGCGAGAGGACCATCGACAGGAGGACAGCAAGCGGCATGACGAAGCGACTGGACGATCAGGTGGCCATCGTGACGGGCGCGTCCC
>DATLZC010000063.1:0-3630 GCA_035574215.1 Dehalococcoidia bacterium
AACAGCCTCGTGATGGCGTCCATCATCACGGCGGGACAGCTCGTGACGTCGGCCCTCGCGGCGTACGCCTTCGCGTTCCTGCGCTTCCCGTTCCGGACGCCGCTCTTCTTCCTGTTCCTGTCGACGATGATGGTGCCGTGGGAGGTCTCCATCATCCCGAACTTCCAGACCATCCAGCGGCTGGACTGGCTCGACACGTACCAGGGGCTGACGGTGCCGTTTCTGGCCACTGCCTTCGGGACGTTCCTGTTGCGGCAGCACTTCCTGACGCTGCCCCAGGAGCTCAAGGACGCCGCCGACATCGAGGGCTACGGAAACCTGCGGTTCCTGCTGTTCGTGGTGGTTCCCCTTTCGCGGGCCGCGCTCGCCACGCTCGCCGTGTTCAGCTTCCTGCAGGCGTGGAATCAGTACCTGTGGCCGCTGCTCGTGACGAACGAGCCCGACATGCGCACGGTGCAGATCGGGATCGCCGCGCTCCAGGCCGAGGAGGTGCAACGCACCAACATCGTGCTCGCGGGGACCATCATCGCGCTCTTACCGATGCTCCTGCTCGTCATCGTCTTCCAGCGATTCCTCGTGCGCGGGCTGACCGCCGGCGCCGTAAAGGGGTGAGATGCGCCGCGTCGCGTTCTGTCTCCTGGCGCTCGTGAGCGCTTTCGCGCTGGCGGCCTGCCAGAGCCGCGGCGTCCGGCACGTCGACGGCCGCATCGAGGTCCGCCTCTGGCACTCGATGGGCGGCGTGAACGGCGACGCCCTCCAGCGCATCGTCGACGGCTTCAACGCCGCCCAGGACACGTACGAGGTCCGCGCCATCTTCCAGGGCGGCTACCCAGAGTCGCTCAAGAAACTCGTGTCGTCGTTCGGGACGGCCAGCATGCCGACCATGATCCAGCTCGACGACATCGAGCTCCAGTTTATGGTGGACAGCGGCGCGACCGTGCCCGTGCAGGACTTCATCGATCTCGACGCCGCCGCCGGCGACGCCGCCCACGGCTACCCGCCGCCCGTCGATCTCGCGGACTTCGAGCCGCGCGCCCTCGACTACTACACCCTGAACGGCAAGCTCCAGGCGATGCCGTTCAATCTCTCCGGTCCCGTGCTCTATTACGACAAGGACGTCTTCCGGGAGGTCGGGCTCGACCCCGAGCGTCCGCCGCAAACGCTCGACGAGGTCCGCGCCTACGCTGAGCGCATCCTCAAGCGGAACCCGGACGGCTCCATCGCCCGCCACGGCATCGCGCTGAACATCAGCGCCTGGTACTTCGAGCAGATGCTGGCGAAGCAGGGCGCCCTGTACGTCAACAACGGCAACGGCCGTGAGGGGCGCGCGACGGAGGTGCTGTTCGGCGGGCCCGAGGGCGAGGCCATCCTCGCGTGGTGGAAGGACATGGTCGACTCGGGGCTCGCGGTGCACGTCGGCCGGCAGGGGCTACAGGCGCTCCTGTCGATCCTCTCGGGGAAGGCCGCCATGGCCATCGAGTCCACCGCGACGATGCGCGCGATTCTCCTGGCGCTGGGGCCTCAGGGCTCGAGCCGCTTCGGGGCGGGCCCGCTGCCCTCGTTCCCCGGAGAAGGCGGCGGCATGGTGCTGGGCGGCGCGGCCATCTGGATCATGAAGGACCGCCCCGAAGCCGAACAGCGGGGCGCGTGGGAGTTCCTCAAATACGCGACCATGCCCCACATCCAGGCGCAGTGGCACGCCGACACCGGCTATTTCCCCGTGCGGCTCTCCTCCTGGGACATGGAGCCCGCGGCGTCGCTCCACCGCGACTTCCCGCAGTTCACCGTGGCCCGGAACCAGGTGCTCGCGTCCCCGCGCAACGTCGTCACCGCCGGCGCCGTGCTCGGTCCGTTCACGCAGGTGCGCGAGAGCGTGGAAGAGGCCTTCGAGCAGGTGCTCGTGGGCGGAAAGAACCCGCGCGAAGCCCTGGACCGCGCGGCGGAAGAGGCGAACCGGGCCATCGCCCGCTACAACCGCAGCGTGGACTGACCTCACTCCACGCCGCGCCGGACCCACTCTTCGCGGCTTCGCACGTCGCGGTCGAACAACAGGCGATAGACGTACACCTCGCGCGGGTCGAGATCGGCCGGCGGCGGATGGTTCGCGAGGAGACGCTTGATGGCGATGAGCGCCGCCATCCCCGCGAGGCCGAGCGCGACCTCGCGGCTCTGCCCCAAGGCCAGCGCCGCGAACGGCGCCGCTAACATCCCCAGTCCGACGAACAACGGAATCTGCCGCAACGCGACGCCCGTGAGCGAGAGAACGATGAACGCCGCGAGCGCGGGCCACGACAGCGCCAGCATGAAGCCGAGCGAATGTCCGACGCCGCGTCCGCCGCGAAAGCCGAGGACCGGCGACCAGTTGTGTCCCGCGATGGCGGCGAGCCCCGCAAGCGCCTGTGTCCCCTCGCCATGGCCGAGGCCCTTCGCGATGAGGACGCCGGCCATCCCCTGCGCGATCTCCGCGAGGCCCACAGGAACGACCGCGGCCTTCGACACCGTCTGCCAGACGTTGGAGGCGCCGACGTTCTGGCTCCCCACGTAACGGATGTCGATCCCCCGCAGGAGCCGCCCGGTCAGCCAGGCGACCGGCACGGCGCCGATGAGGTAGCTGCCGGCGACGATGAGGACCGCCTCGATCATCGCCCTCCGGAGGCCGCCGCTGCGTCCCGCAGGAGCCAGAGCTGACGCGCGTGCTCGAGGCCGTGCTCGACGAAATGGAGCAGCCCGCGGCGGTGCGCTTCCTCGTACTGGTGGTCGTGACGGGCGACGTGCACCAGCACCTGCGCCATGGACCATTCGTCGCCGCGCGCGGTCACGAGATCGCGCTCGCTCACGCCCGACACCGCCGCCGCGAGGGCGTCGCGCACGGCGAGCAGCCCCCGCCGGATGTCCTCCGGCGCCTCGAAATGACGGATGAGCCCCCGGTGCGCCTGTTCGACATCCGCCAGGAGCCGCTGGGCCTCGGGGCTCAGATACACCACGACGACCCTACAGCGCTCGCGCGGCCGTCGCGATGAGCTCCGCGGCCGTGTCCTGACTGACGCGGGGCAGGCGAACCACGAGGTCGTAGAGGCACGGGTCCGACGGGTCCGCCTTGAAGAACTTCCGATGGAACGCCGCCCGGTGCCGGTCGCTCTCCTGGATGCGGCGCACGGCCTCCTCGCGATCGATGCCCTCGCGCTCGCACAGTAGGCGCATGCGTTCGTCCATCGGCGCGAGCACGAGGACGTGCAGCGCCTGCGGCCAGTCGCGCAGGATGAGCTGGCTGCCGCGTCCGAGGATCACCACGTCCCCCTTGCTCGCGATCTCCCGGATGACGAAGGTGAGCGTTTCGATGTAGCGCCGCTCGTCGAAGCCGGGCTCCTCCGCCTCCGTGAGGCCCGCGGCCTCGCCGTACGTGCGGGCGAGCAACGTCTCGAGGCCCGGCCCGCCCATCATGGGGTCCGAGACGCCGGCCGCGGCCGAGCGTTCGAGGAACGTCCGCAGCATGGCGGCGAGGCGCTCCCCGAGGCTCACGGTGCGCTCGTCGCGGCTCTCGACCCGCTCGTACGAGACGCCGAGGGCGCGCGCCGCCTGCACCAGGATCTCCTGGTCGACGTAGTCGTAGTCCAGCCGGCGCGCGGCCAG
>DATLZC010000064.1:0-6382 GCA_035574215.1 Dehalococcoidia bacterium
ACGTCGCCTCGCCCGAGGGCGGCGAGTGGCCCAACATCATCAACGCGGGCATGGGCAGGCGCTGGTGGCTCGACCCGCGCGGGCCCGACATCGGCGACCCCGGGAAGTGGTACCAGCACAACCTGGACGAGGCGAAGGCGCAGCTCTCCGCCGCGGGGTTCCCGGACGGCTTCAACGTCAACGTGCACTTCAGCAGCAGCGTCTACACCACCATCGTCCCGTACTACGACCTCGTCCGGCAGGTGCTCGGCACGGCGCTGGCTCCGGCGGGCATCCGGATCACCGAAGTGCCCGAGGAGTACGGCGTCTACATTACGACCACGTTCGTGAACGGCCCGTCGGAGGGGATGGCCTTCGGACTGGAGTCGGTCTTCACCGACGTGGGCATGTACCTGGCGAACATGTTCAAGCCGAAGGACGCGGGCGGCGGCCGGAATCACTCGAGCGTGAACGACCCCGAGCTGGTGCGGATGATCGACGACATGCTGCGGGAGACCGACCCGGAGGCGCTCCAGCAGAAGAACTTCGACATCCAGCGGTACGTCTCGGACCAGATGTACTACGTGCCCATCGTGACGCCGTACGAAGCCGGCGCCCGGCAGCCGTGGGTAAAGGGCGCGGTGAACGTGAGCGGCCCGACCACGTACGCGGTCGGCACGGAGGGGGCGCTCACGGTCTGGCTAGACAAGCAGGCGTAAGGTACAACGTACGGGGCGGGGAGCGGATCACCCCGCCCCGTTCTTTGCGATGCAGCGGTACATCCTGCGCCGCATTCTGTTGATGGCGCCGACGGTCGTCGGGGTCACGTTCGCCCTGTTCATGCTCATCCGCTTCATCCCGGGCGACGTGATCCAGCAGATCGCGGGCGAAAGCGCCGTCATCACCCCGGAGGTCCGGGCGGACATCGAGCACCGCCTCGGGCTCGACCAGCCGTGGTACACCCAGTACTGGGCGTGGCTCTTCGACGCCGTCCGCGGCGACTTCGGCGAGTCGCTCCGCTCCGGCGTGCCCGTCAGCGAAGAGCTGCGGCACCGCCTGCCGGTCACCCTCGAGCTGACCACGCTCGCCCTGATGGTGTCGCTGCTCATCGCGCTCCCTGTGGGCATCCTGTCGGCGGTCCGGCAAGATACGTGGATGGACTACGTGGCGAGGAGCATCGCCATCGGAGCGCTGGCGGTGCCGGTCTTCTGGCTGGCGACGCTGGTCATTGTGCTGCCTTCCGTTTGGTGGAAGGTCGCGCCGCCGCTGAAGTACGTCGACCTTTGGGACGACCCCTGGCGCAACCTCCAGATCATGCTGTTCCCCTACGGGAAGTTCATCCCCGTGGGACCCGCCGTGCTCCTGGGGGTCGGGCTCTCGGGCACGGTGATGCGGCTCACCCGCGCCCAGATGCTCGAAGTGCTGCGTCAGGACTACATCCGCACCGCCTGGGCCAAGGGCCTGCGCGAACGCACGGTCATCACCCGGCACGCCATGAAGAACGCGCTCATCCCGGTGGTGACAGTGGTGGGCCTGCAGCTTCCGTTCCTTATCGGCGGCGCCGTCATCATCGAGAGCATCTTCAGCATCCCGGGCACGGGCCGATATCTCCTGTCGGCAATCCAGGGGCTGGACTACACCGTCGTGCAGAGCGTGGTGCTCATCATCGCCGTCGCGGTCGTGGTCTCGAACCTGCTGGTCGACCTGACGTACGCCTATCTCGATCCGAGGATCCGGTACACCTGATGGCGACGACCGAAGCGGTCCAGGTCTTTCCTCTCGAGCGGCCGGAGCGGCGGGCGGCGTGGCCGCGCCGGGCGGCGCGCACCGTGTGGTGGTTCACGCGGAAGAAGCCGCTCGGGGCCTTCGGGGCGTTCATCGTCCTCGTGCTGCTGTTCCTGGCGACGTTCGCGGACGGCCGCGTCTTCGGAAGCAGCGAGCCCCTGCTCGCTCCGCACGGGTTCAAGGATCAGTTCCTCTCGGCCCGGAACCAGGGCCCCTCGTGGGACCACCCCTTCGGGACTGACCAGACGGGCCACGACATGCTGAGCCAGATCATCTACGGCGCGCGGGTCTCCGTGATCATCGGGTTCAGCTCCGTGGCTATCGCCGCCCTGCTGTCGGGCCTCATCGGCATCGTGAGCGGGTACTACGGCGGCTGGTTCGACTCCATCGCCCAGCGCTTCATCGATATCCTCATCTCCTTCCCGGCGATCGTATTGCTCGTGGTGCTGGTGTCTGTGTTCGCGCCACCGGGGACGGAGCGGGGCACGGAGTTCTGGCGGGCGATGGCGCTCATCGTCGGGCTCGGCGTGATCATCGCGGGGGGCGCCTCGCGGGTGATCCGGGGCGCGACCATCGCCGTCAAGCAGAATCAGTACATCGACGCCGCGCGGGCCATCGGGGCGAGCGACCTGCGCATCCTGCTGCGGTACATCCTGCCGAACGTCTTCGCCGTCATCCTCATCCTGTCGACGATCCAGCTCGGGGCGGCGATCCTGGCGGAGGCGTCCATCAGCTTTCTCGGGTACGGGATTCCGCCGCCGTTCCCCGCGTGGGGCAGCATGCTGTCCACGCAGGGCGTGCCCTTCATGCGCGAGAATCCGTGGCTCGCGGTGTGGCCGGGCGTGGCCATCGCGCTCGCGGTATACGGGTTCAACATGTTCGGCGACGCCCTGCGCGACGTCCTCGACCCCCGCCTGCGCGGCGTCTGACCCCGCATCGACAGGCCCCACGGTGCCAGCGTTCCTTCGGCCTGAGCGGCAGTGGTCTCGGGCCCTGCCCCGCGGAGCGGCGTCAGGGCGAGGCCGCCTCCGCGAGGAAGGCGGACAGCACGCGGGTCTTCCCTGAGCATCCTCCCGGCCGATCAAGAGCGGACACACGACCGGCTTGGGACACCGTCGAGGCCATGGTGCAAGCGTACACCCACGAGCGCCTGGGCAGTCCGGTGTGGCCAGTTCGAGGGTGAGCGGGCAGCCGGCGGGTTGGGGGCTGGCTGGTGATGGCCATACCGATCACGGTGACCGCGCCTCGCACCAGCCGCCTCGGCAACCGTCACCCGTGCTCGGCATTCTGCTGGGGAGCACGCTGTGCGTGGACCATCTCAGAGTTCGTTGCCGAATTCCCTCGGGCGGCGTTGTCGAGAACCCCGAGGCACACTCTCGCGATCTCCCTAAAGCAGTGCTGGGCTGTTTGCCATGTCGACCCATCCGGCGCGTCTCCGGGGTGCGGAACCTCGCTCCGCTTGGAACGGATATCGTGCAGCTTTTTGCAGTCGGCCTGGACGGCTTTGAGCTGCCTCACGCTGTTCAGTGCCTCGATCAAGACTCCATACTCTGGCCGACGCGGGTCGCTTCTGATCTGCTGCTTTATCTTGTCGCTGCCAACTGGGCAGGCGAGGTAAGCGGCCCGCACAAGGCGTTCGGCGACGTTATCGAGATGCGCGAGGGCTGCGCCCCAACCAGCTTCCCCTCGGTCTCGCGAGCGCGCATAGAGACCAAGCTGCCGGACGATCTGAGCCTTCTCGTTCCCGAAGAGGGTGTCCGGGTCTGCCCGAGGTGAGAAGCCTGCCTCGTCGTAGAGAATCTTGAGTGCCGCATCCTCTCCCAGCTGGATCCGGGCAAGCGCCGCAGAAAGGTCCTCAAGAGCTTCGGGGTCTGCCTCGCGCTCGTCTCCGTCAATAAGGCCGACCAGCGTGGTCTGATCTTCCTCCGAAACCGAGTGGATGTGGTCGGCCGCCTGGCGGACCGCCTTCGCAGCTGCCTGGTGTAGCCCCACATCGTCGTACTCGGCTCTGGCACCGAGGAAGCGGAAGAGGCGTGACAATACTTGCGGGCGGCCTACGGCTCCAAGCAATGGAATAAGCTGACGGACGTCATCCTTGGTCGTGGCTTTATCCGTCGCCGCTGAGAACTGCTCTGCCAAAGCATCTAGCGCCTCCAGCGCTGCCCTGCCGGGATCCCCTCCTCGTGCAGCGACTTCGTGCAGCTTGGCGATCACCTCCGCGTCTCGGGGCTTGATGGCTTGGATAGCTTCGACCGCGGCTCGACGCAGTTGTGGAATGTTTGAGTTCAGGAGGTCGATGACGCACTGCGGCGGCCGGCTCCCCGGCGACACAAGCTGAGCGATGCGTCCCGTCGCCCTGGCGCGACGCTCAGCGTTCTCCCGACGATCGTCGGCCACAACGGCCTCCAGGACGGTAATCTGGCCCGCGGTCGCGTGCGAACAGAGAAGTTCGACCAGCGAATCCTTTTCCTTTGGCGTCAGGGCCGAGAACGCCGCTGCTGCGCCCGCGAAGGCTGCTTCGGGCAGGCTGGACGCTAGGGCTCGCGCGACCTCAAGGCTGAAGTTCTCCATCTGCAGGCGCGCTATTGCGTCGCCTGCCTCATCTGGCGAGGCCTCCACCAATGATCGAGCGAGCGAAGCCCTCTTCTGCTGGTCACGAACCTGACCAAGCGCGTCATAGGTGGTTCCCTGGGGCAATAGCCTGGAGGCCGCGTGTGACCTGATCGCCCCTGCCTCGTAGGCCGCCACAACGAGACGGAGGCGGTCATCACGCGCCAGTGCATCCAGCACGGAAGCGAGCTTCTGGATGGTCGCGTTCCGGGCTGAGGGCCAGGGGACGGCGTTTACCCATGCGGACTGCTGCTCCGAACCGCGGCCAAGCTCATCGAGGCGTTGCCGGAGTCGCTGGCCCGCCGTCTGCAGCGGCGGCTCTCCTGGCCCTTGAGCTTGACTCAATGCGAGTTTGATGACGTTGGCGACGAGGGTCGACGGGGCGGCATTCATGAGCTGCGTGAGGATCGCAGGGTCGATGGGTTCCTGTCTGGCGAAAGCCTTCAGGCTTCGCTTCCAGGTTGCCTCGTCCCATCTGCCAGTGTGGGCCTGCAGGACGCCCCAGAGGTGAGGCTGCCGGCATACCGCCAGGGCGAACAGCCGGGCCTTGGTCCCCGGATGGGTGATCGAAGCGACCGTGCGGAGGATGGCCCTGGCTCCGGATGCATCCGGCAAACGTTCGCCGATGAGTCGCTCAAGTACGCTTCTCTGGGGCCCAGCAGCGAAACGCCCGAGCTGCGGAGGCAAAGCATCTACGGGGGCGTAGGAAGGAGCGAGCTCCAGGAGCTTCTCAACCAGCGGGACGACGGGATCGGGTGGCGATGCCTTTCCTTCACACGCTACCTCCACGAACTCAGAGGCCATCTGCCAGGTCTGTACCGACGGCGACCCGTCTAGACGGGCTAGGACGGCCGTGCTGGCCTCCATGAGGGCGCGCTGGCTGACACCGCAACGCCGGTAAGCCGCTTGCCGCACGTCGGACGGGCCTGCCCCCGGGGTCTCACCGCGCACCACCTGAACGGCGAACGCGTCGGCGATTTCGCCCTGCTGCTCGAGAATCCAAGTCTCCAGAATATGGCGAGCCCCTTCGTACTGCGCATTTGCCAGGGGTTGGGCATCTCGCAGCCGGTCGGCAAGGCGGCGGGCTAGCTGGAGCGGAAGCGATGGCCGCCTGTTCGTGAGCCCTTGCATCAGATGGCTGGGCAACGGATCTCCAATGGTTGGGTTTAGGAGCTCTCCGATGAGTAGCTGTACGAGCAGCGGGGCGCCCGTCTGTAGAATCGGCTCCACAAGGGCCGCGCACAGCGCCGGGTCTCCGTACCGCCAGAACGCCTCCAGCACGTCTAATCTTCGATCGTCGGCGAGCCGCTGTAATAGCGCTGGCCCCGATAGACCGTGATAGGCGCGCCCCAGGCCCTGCCCGGCGGTCCCCCGCGTGCCCCTAGCCGATCCGGTCACCGTCGCATCTCCACTCTTGCAGCCCCCCAGGCAAGCTCAAACCTTCGCGCACTTCGGCTCAGTAGGGGCGCAACATGACACTGTACTAGAAATCATCCGATCTTACTATGGAGCGACCGGCGCCGATTCGTTCGGCGTAACGGATCGTTCTTTGCGCCAAGCTGACCGGGGCCATCCCTCAGGATTTAGCTACCACTGGACGAACATGGGCATGACGACGTGGACGAAGTCTTCGTCGTCGACGGGGCGGAGGACGCCCGCCTCGGACGGGCTCCGCGTCTCGAGGGCGACCCGGCCGCTTTCGATGACCTGCAGCACGTCCTGCAGATAGCGGCCGTTGAAGGCGATCTTCGCCCCTTCTCCGTCCACCTGCGCGTCGATCTCGCCCGTGTTGTCGCCGATCTCCTCGGCCCGGGCCATGATGATCATCTTGCCCGGTTGGAGCTCCTCGCCCGCCTGGAACTGGATGCGGACGATGCCGCTGCCGTCGCGGGCGAAAATGGAGGCGATGCGCGTCTCGCGCAGGAAGTCCGCCACGTCGACGACGGCGCGGCTCACGTACTCGGTCGGGATGAGCCGCTCGTAGTCGGGGAAGGTGCCCTGGATGAGC
>DATLZC010000065.1:0-5090 GCA_035574215.1 Dehalococcoidia bacterium
CCCGCGGACATTGCGGCCCTTCGGGGGCGATTCCTATACTTCGGGATGGGAACGCATCGTCCCGTGCCCCCATCGTCTAGTGGACTAGGACGTCACCCTTTCAAGGTGGAGACAGGGATTCGAATTCCCTTGGGGGCACCAGTTACGTCATCGACGCGCCCGCCGGAGACCCGGCCGGGCGCGTTCGCGTGTACAGCGCAGGAGCGCACGCCGCGCGTGGCCGCGGCGCTCGTTCGCCTGTTCGAGCGGGGCGAGCTTCCCTGCGCGCCCGGCGGCGAGGCAATGCGCGAGGCCGCCTGAGCGCTCACAGCGCCCGAATCCGCCGCGACCCCAGGCCGACCCACGCCGCCGACACGAACCCCGCGATGGCGAACGCCGCCACCGCCTGGCGCACGCCGAAGGCGTCGGCCGCCGACCCCATGGCCAGGCTTCCGAACGGCGTGAGTCCGCCCGCCATCGTGTAGAGCGCCAGCACGCGGCCGCGGAAGGCGTCCTCAAGATTGAGCTGGAGGAGGGTCTGGTTCAGGCTCACCATCATCGACCATCCGAGGCCCGCGACCACCAGAATCGCGAACGACAGGAAGAACCAGTCCGAGAGGGCGAACGCCGCCACCATCGCCATGTACAGCAGCGCCGCCAGCGCCATCGCCAGGCCCTTCCGCCGCGATCCCGTCATGCTGGCGACGATGAGCCCGCCCGGGATCGACCCGAACCCCACGCCCGTGAGCAGCACGCCGTAGCCGGCGGAGCCGACGCCGAGCACCTCCTCCGCGAAGACGGGCATCATCGCCACGTAGGGATAGATCAGCACGTTCGGGATGAGGTTCAGCGTGACGAGCCGCAGGACCAGCGGGTCCCGGCGGACGTAGGTCACGCCCTCCCGGATGCCGCGGAGCAGCGGCGTCCGCACGGGTTCGGCCTGGGACTGCGGCCGCAGGAGCAGCGTCGCGCCCGTCGCCAGCGCGAAGAACGCCGTCTGCGTGTAGAACGACGCCCCGATACCCGCGACGCCGATGATGAGCCCGCCGACGGAGGGCGAGACGACCCGCGCGAGGTTCGAGGTCACGGAGTTGAGCCCGATGGCGTTCGTGAGGTACTCGCCGCCTACGACGTCGTACACGAGCACCTGGCGGGCAGGCATGTTCACGGCCATGGCGGCGCCCCCGATGGAGGCGGCGATGTACAGGTGCCACACGGCGATCCGGTCCGTTGACACCAGCGCCGCGATCGCGAGGGCCACCAGGCCCGGCACGAGCTGGGTCGCAGCCGCCAGGCGCCGCCGGTCGAGCCGGTCGGCCAACACGCCCGCGGCCGGCGAGACGACGAGCTGGCTGAAGCCGCGGATGAACCCGAACAGGCCCAACTGGAAGGGCGAGTGCGTGAGCTGGAGCACCAGCCACCCCCGCGACACCTCCTCCATCCACCCGGCGACCTGACTGAGCGCCGTGCCAGCGAGCAGGAAGCGGAACTGGGGCAGCGCCAGCGACGAGAAGGTCTCGGACCGCGCGAGGCGCGTCAGCGCGGACGCGCGCCGGGCCGGCTCCGTCTCGACCGTATCCATTGGGGCGGCGTGGCTCCGTGGGTAGCGCCGCCGAACGCCGTCGGCGGTCGAACCGTGATGACGGTGCATTGTACCGGGCCGCGCCTTCAGGGCCACGTTCCCTTGCGGCGGTCAGCCTGTGCGCGGGCGGTTCAGGACATTTGGACCGTGTCTACGGGCCTTGCGGCCGTTCGGCCTGTCCATATGTCGCCGTAGGCTCTAGCTCTGACGTTCCCGCATCCGCCGGACCGTGCGCCCCGCACGGCGCCACGTCCCCTTCCGGCTCGCCACGAGCGCCGCTCCGAGACTCGCCGACCCGATTCTGTGCAGCGATGGAGGAACGCGTGTGAGCAGCAAGGTGGAAACGGCCCGAACCACCGCCGGCAGATGGGCAGACGCCTATCGCGACAAGTGGAAGTGGGACCGGGTGGCCTGGGGGAGCCACTCGGTGGACTGCTACCCCGGCGGCTGTCCCTGGCGGGTCTACGTCCGCGACGGCAAGATCGTCCGGGAGGAGCAGAGCGGCACCCTTCCGGTGATCGAGCCCGGCGTGCCCGACATGAACCCCATGGGCTGCCAGAAGGGCGCCTGCTGGAGCCACATCCACTACTCGAAGGACCGCGTGACCCGGCCCCTGAAGCGCGTCGGTGAGCGCGGGGAGGGGAAGTGGCAGGAGATCTCGTGGGAGCAGGCCTTCAACGAGATCGCCGACCACATCCTCGACGCCATCCAGGAGCAGGGGCCCGAGTCCATCATCAACCTGATGACGCCGGAGCCCGGCGCCGCCCCGGCGCGCGCCTTCACCACCGCCCTCGGCACGCCCACCACCGACGGCAACGCCGAGTTCCAGGACTTCAGCCCCGGTTTCTACATCACCTGGGGCGTCTTCAATCCCGTGTCGTCCATGGACGACTGGTTCCTCGCCGAGCTCACGCTCATCTGGCACGCCAACCCCGTCTACACCAACATCCACTGGTACCACTACGTCGCCGAGTCCCGGTACAACGGCGGCGAGGTCGTCACCATCGCGCCCGACTTCAGCCCCTCCGCCATCCACGCCGACTACCACGTGCCGGTGCGCATCGGCACCGACGCCGCCCTGGCGCTCAGCATGTGCAAGGTCATCATCGACGCGGGGCTGTACAACAAACGGTTCGTGCAGGAGCAGACCGATCTGCCGCTCCTCGTCCGCAAGGACAACGCCCGGTTCCTGCGGGGCAGCGACGTCAGCGAGGGCGACCGCGACGACCAGTTTTTCTGGGCCGACGCGCGGTCGAAGATTATCCAGCCCGCGCCCCGGGCCACGCTGGCGCTGGGGGACGTCGACCCGGCGCTCGAGGGCACCTTCGTGGCCACGCTGAAGGACGGCACGAAGGTCGAGTGCGAGCCGGTCTTCCAGATTCTGCGCCGCAAGCTCCAGGACTACACGCCGGAGCGGGTCGCCGAGATTTGCGAGATCCACCCGGACACCATCCGGATGCTGGCGCGCAAGGTCGCCACGCGGCGCACGAAGATCTTCATCGGCTGGAACTCGGGCAAGTACTACCACGGCGATCTGTACGAACGGGCGATGGCCCTGCTGCTCGGCCTGACGGGCAACTGGGGGAAGAAGGGCACCGGCACCCGTTCGTGGGCCATCTCGGCGCTCGACGGCGGAAGCTTCCTCCGGAACAAGGGCCGGCCGGGCCAGGACGCCGCCCGCGAGTACGTGGCGAACCTGGCAAAAGCCCGCCGCCTCCTCGGGGCCGACGACCCCACGATGACCCTCGAGATGCTCACGTACCGCGCCGCCCAGGTGGCGGCGGAGCTGGGCGGCCTCGGCCGCATGATTCCTCCGGCGTTCCTCTGGTACTACCAGTACGGCTACAAAGAGCGCTGGAACAACCCGGACAACAACGACCCGTCGATGAAGCGCTCGTTCGACGAGTACCTGAACGAGGCGCTGGAGAAGGGCTGGTGGAACGCCGGGCTCGCGAAGGCGTATCAGCAGGTCGAGCCCCGCGTGCTTTTCGAGGCCGGCGGGAACATCCTGCGGCGGCAGCGCGGCGGGCAGAAGCTCCTGCTCGAGAAGCTCTGGCCGAAGCTCAAGTGCATCGTGTCCGTCGACTGGCGCATCAACACGACGGGCATGTACGCCGACTACATCCTGCCGGCGGCCCAGCATTACGAGAAGCTGGGCAACAGCATGCCCTCGGTGCACCACCTGAACTTCGTCCTGTGCGACAAGGCCGTGCCGCCGCCCGATGAGGCCAAGAGCGACTGGGAGATCGGCATCGGCCTGGTGAAGGCCATCGAGGAGCGCGCCGCCGCCCGCGAGATGACCGAGTTCACCGACCGCAACGGCGTCGTCCGCAGCCTGAAGGGCCTGGTGAACAACCTCACGCTCAACGGCGAGGTTCTCGACGAAGAGCGCCGCATGGACGAGATCATCCGGGACGACGCCGCCTACGGCATCCTCCCCGAGGGGACGACCCTCGAGACGGTGCGCCAGAAGGGCCACGTGCGGTGGACGGGCTGGGGGCTCGTGGGCCACGGGTTGGCGCAGGCCTCCACCATCAAGCCCGACGAGGTGCACAACCCCTTCCGCTGGCACACCGAGGACAAGCTGCCGTACCCGACCCTCACCCGCCGGGCGCAGTTCTACATCGACCACGAGTGGTTCCTGGAGGCCGGCGAGGAGCTGCCGGTGCACAAGGAGCCGCCCGGCCACGGCGGGCCGAAGCGCGAGTTCAAGATGACCAGCGGCCACAACCGCTGGAGCATCCACTCGATGAACATGACGAACAACATCATCATGAACACCCACCGCGGCGAGCCCTTCATGTTCATGAACCCGAAGGACGCCGAGCGGAAGGGCATTCAGAACGGCGAGTGGGTGCGCGTCGTCAGCGACGCCGGGGAGTTCCAGATCACGGCGAAGCTGTCGCCCGCGGTCCGGCCCGGCCAGGTCATCGTCTACAACGGGTTCGAGCCGTACATGCACCGCGACTGGTTCAGCCAGGCCGACGCCGAGCCCGGACACGTCAAGTGGCTCGGACTCGCGGGCGGCTACGGCCACCTGCAGTACCGGCCGCTCCACTGGCAGCCCGTGCCGGCGGACCGGGCGGTGCATGTCGACGTGGAGAAGATCTCGTGACGGCGGCTGGCAGGAACTTCGCGATGTCAGCGCTAGAAGCGGAGTGGAACTGATGGCGACGATCACGCCTCCCAGGCGGCAGCTCGCCTGGGTCTTCGACCTTAACAAGTGCATCGGCTGCCAGACGTGCTCGGTGGCCTGCAAAGTGCTGTGGACCCAGGACGAGGGCACCGAGCACATGTGGTGGATGACCGTGAACACTCAGCCCGGACGCGGTACCCCGCGCGACTGGGAGACGATGGGCGGCGGCTACGACGAGCAGGGCAAGCCCAGGCTCGGCAAGCTGCCCACGGAGGAGGAGTTCGGCGGCGGCTGGGACTTCAACTACGACGAGGTGCTCCGCGGCGGGAAGGGGCGCAACGTCCACCTCCAGAAGGTCGCGGGGAGCAAGACCTGGGGCCCCAACTGGGACGA
>DATLZC010000066.1:0-9219 GCA_035574215.1 Dehalococcoidia bacterium
GCGATGGTCGCGAAGGCGAAGATGGCGGCAAGCGTGGGTACCATGGCGTCGGTCCCCCTAGATGGGAATGTCCAGGATGCGGCGGATGGTCAGGAAGCCGAGGAACTGCAGGAACAGCCCGATGGCGAGCAGCACCTGCCCCAGGCCGTCCGTGAACAGCACCGACATCCACTTGGGATTGATGAGATAGAACAGACCGGCGAGCACCGCCGGGTACACCGACAGGATCGTGCCCGTCAGCCGCTGCTGCGCCGTCAGCGTCCGGATCTCCCCGCGGATGCGCTCGCGCTCCCGCATCGTCTCGCCCACGTTGTCGAGCACCTCGGCGAGATTCCCGCCCGTCATCCGCTGAATCAGGATGGCGGTGACCACCATATCGAGGTCGTAGCTGCCGGCGCGTTCGACCATGTTCACGAGCGCGGCCTCCGCCGAGGCGCCCAGGTTCGTGTCGAGCAGGAAACCCTCGATCTCGTCGCGCATGGGCGGTTCCATCTGCCGCGCGGCGACGTCCATGCCCTGCTGCAGCCCGAAGCCTGAGCGGAGGCTGCTCGAGAGCAGCGACAGCAGCTCGGGGAGCTGGCGCTCGATGGCGTTGAGGCGCCGACGACGACGAAGCGCGACCCACAGCGCCGGCGCGACGTAGCCGGCCACCGCCAGAGGCACGCCGACCAGCATGCCCACGGCGCTTCCGCCGGTGAAGACGACGGGAATGACGAACAGGAGCCCGCCGGCGAGCAGCCGCATCATCAGGTACTCGCCGGGGCGCAGCTTGACGTCGGCCTGCTGCAGCGTGCGCGACGTCTTCTCGACCCAGCCCCCGCGCAGCAGGTCGCGCAGAACGGGCAGCGTCGTCGCAGGGCGGCGCAGGCGCGCCTCCTGCTGCTGCAGGCGTTCCTCCTGCTCGCGGAGGGCGCGAATCCGCTCGGTCAGCAGGCGGTCGCCCCGGCGCGCCGAGAGCAGCGCGAGCCCGAACAGCGCGACGGTGACGAACGCGAAGAGCGCGGCAAGCCCTTCTACCATCGCGAACCACCACCCCTCAGCACCGCGGGCACGCCCCAGTCGAAGCTCACGCCGCTCCGTTCGAAGGCGTCGGCGAACTGCGGGACGATACCCGTCGGGCGCAGCTCGCCGTGCACGCGGCCGTCCTCATCGATGGACGTCTGCTCGAACTTGAACAGCTCCTGCATGGTGACAACGTCCGCCTCCATGCCCGTGATCTCGCTCACGCTCACCACGCGGCGCCGTCCGTCGTTGAAGCGCGCGATCTGAATCACCAGGTGCAGCGCCGACGCCATCTGCTCGCGGATGGCGCGCACCGGGAGGTCGAGGCCCGCCATGAGGATCATGTTCTCGATGCGCGCCAGGGCGTCCCGGGGCGAGTTGGCGTGCACCGTCGTCAGCGAGCCCTCGTGGCCCGTGTTCATCGCCTGCATCATGTCGAAGGCCTCAGGGCCGCGGACCTCGCCCACGATGATGCGGTCCGGGCGCATGCGCAGGGCGTTCCGCACGAGGTCGCGCTGCGTCACCTCGTTTTTGCCCTCGATGTTCGGCGGCCTCGCCTCCATCGCGATGACGTGCCGCTGCTGCAGCTTGAGCTCGATGGGGTCTTCGATCGTGATGATGCGCTCGCTGCTCGGGATGTAGGCCGAGAGCGCGTTCAGCAGCGTCGTCTTGCCCGTGCCGGTGCCGCCGCTGATCACGATGTTGAACTTCAGCCGCACGCACGCCCGCAGGAACGTCGCCAGTTGCTCCGTCAGCGTGCCGTTGGCGATGAGGTCCGCCATGGTGTACTTGTCGGGGCGAAACTTCCGGATGGTGATGGTCGGGCTGCGCGGCACCAGCGGCGGAATCACGATGTTGACGCGCGAGCCGTCCGGCAGGCGCGCGTCCACGTACGGCGACGACTCGTCCACGCGCCGGCCCAGCGGCGCGATGATGCGGTCCGCGATGCGCAGGATGTGCTCCTTGTCCCGGAACCGCGCCGCCGACAGGTAGATGATGCCGTCGCGCTCGAAGTACACCTCGTCCGGCGCGTTGACCATCACCTCCGAGATGCTCGGGTCGTTCACCATCGGCTGGATGGGGCCGAGCCCGAGGGCTTCGTCCAGCACCCGCCGGATGACCTCCTCCTTCCGTTCGCCGTAGACGCTCGGCGCGTGCTGCGCCATCAGCGCCCGCACCGTCGCCTCCACGGCCGCCCGCTGCTCGTCGGGCGCGAGCCGCTGCGCCGCCTCCAGGTCCATCTCCTGCAGCAGCAGGTGGTGCATCCGGTGCACCAGGTTCAGCGTGTCCTCGTCGACCGCGAGCGATTCGTCCAGCTCGAAGTCGCGCTCCGCCTCCATTTCGGGCGGGCGCGCCGCCTCCTGAGTCCTCGTGTCGTTCGTCATCGCGCTTCCTCCGTCGCCAGTGACGGCGTCTCGCTCTTCGTCAGTCCGTCGCGCCCGAACGACAGCACCCGCGAGAACAGCGAGCGTCTGCGCGCGGGCACGGCCCCGACGCCGCTCACCACCGAGGCGAGGTCGATGATCGACGCCGCGGCCGTCGCGTCGGGCTTCTCCGTCACGATGGGCTTGCCGACCATCGTGCTCCGGCGGAGCATCCGGTCGTACGGGACGCTCCAGAAGATCTCCTGTCCCATCGCGTCCGCGATGGCCTGCGGGCGCACGTCGCTATCGGGCGACACGTGGTTCAGGGCGACGCGCACGCGCTCGAGCGGGAAGCCGAGCTGCCGCAGCGCCGCGAACGCCTGAATCGAGTCCTTCACCGCCGTGTACTCCGGCGTCGTCACCCAGAGGACGAACGACGCCTCCTGCAGCGCCGCCAGCGTCACGTCGCTGAGCTGCGACGAGCAGTCGATGATGACCATGTCGAATCGCCGCTGCAGCTCCTCGACCACCCGGCGGAAGCGCTCGCCCGTGATGTCCCGCCAGGCCAGCGGCTGGCGCGGCGCCGCCACCACCCGCAGCCCGCTCTCGTGCCGCGTGAGCCGGCTCAGCAGGCCGTCGGGGCCGAGGTCCGCGTTGGGCGCCGCAAGCTCCGCGATGGTGTACTCCGGCTTCAGGTCGAGCAGGTCCCCCGCGTCGCCGAACGACACGTCCGCGTCCACGAGGACCGTCTCGTGGCCCCGGCCGGACAGCGCCACCGCCAGGTTCACCGCGAGCGTCGATTTGCCGACGCCGCCCTTAGCGCTGAACACCGTGATCGTCGTCGCCTCCGGGCCCACGATGCCCGAGGCCGACTTCGGGAGCTTGAGCCGCTCCTCCGCCGCCAGCGTCTCGACGATGGTGCGGCGGACCTCGTCGGCCCGCGCGGGCACCGGCAGGAAGTTCCGGGCGCCCGCCAGCATCGACTTCTGCGCCGTCTCGAGGTCCCGCGAGCGCGAGTACACGATGATCGGCGTCTCGGGAAGCGCCGCCGCCAGCGACGACAGCGTCTGCAGCGGGCGCTCGATGGGCTGGTTCACGGCGACCAGGATGACGTCGGGCTTCCGCTCGACGGCCATGGCCACGGCCTCGGTGCCGAAGGCGGCCTCGCCTCCGATGTCGAGGTGGCATTCTTTGACCAGCCGCTTCATCTCGAAGCGCGAGTCCTGGTCCTGGTCGACGATGAGTACGGCGGGTACGCGTGCCATATCAGGTCCTTACGTCGAATCTCGTTCCTTCGTCTCCACCCTTCCGGGCGTCCTCCGTTCCCTCGGCGGTGCGGCCGTCGCGCCGGCCTACCGGTTCGGCGACGGCTGATAGCCCAGCGGAAGCAGGTCGACCTCCGTCGGCCCCGGGATGGGCGCGTCGTCGCCCTGGCGCCGCAGGCTCACGTACAGCGTCGCGTTCTGCTGCACCAGCGCGAGCAGCGCGGCGTCCTGCGGCGTCACCGCGAGCACCACCTGGCGCGCCGACGGCTGATTCTCCACGTCCGGCGGCAGCACGCCTTCGGTGTTGGGCGCGGGCTGCGCCGCCTCGCCCTCCTCCTGCTGCTCGCCCTCGGCCGCGCCGGCCGCCGGCGCCGGCTCCAGCGCCTCCTGCGCCACCGACACCACCATGATGTTCTGGAGCAGCACCACCGCCTTCGCCCGGTCGAAGTTCTCGTTCTCGTCGAAGACGGCGATGACATCGACGCGGTCGCCCGGGAGCAGCAGGCCGCCCACGCCCGTGACCTCCGTCACCGGCACCGAGAAGCCGCGCATCCCCTTCGGGATGACCAGCGACGGCGCCTTCACGTCCTCGTTCAGCCGCGGGATGTAGTACTGGCTCACCTTCGTGGGCGAGAGCTGGTCGCCCTTCTCGATGAGCCCGGCGGCGTTCTTGCCCACCACGTCCTCGGGCTTCGAGAACGCGCCCGCGACCACGATGTCCGTGGGGAGCGACTTCACCTCCACCATGTCGGCGGTGATCTCCTGCCCGATGCCGATGTCCTGCGCCGCGACCACGACGGGGACCGTCGCCGCCTGGGCGGCGCCGCCGCCCTCGTCGTCGCCGCCCGACGCCCGGAGCCCCGCGTACACCAGCGCCGCGGTGATCCCCGCGAAGACCAGCGCCAGCAGCAGGAACGTCCGGCTCGACCGGTCCGTCAGTTCGTTCGTCAGTGTTCGTGCCATCTCCGGCTACCCCCGGTGTTGTGTGCTGCGGTACCGCTGGATAACGCGGCGCCGCGCGAAAAGTTACGCGTTTCCTACTCCACCAACGCGATCGCGCGCTGGCCGTATTCGTTGATCGGGCCGATGCGCCCGATGTTCAGCGTGTTGATGAAGAACCCCCACAGCTCCGTCTGGCCCACCGAGCCCGAAGGCTTCGCGCAGTACGGCTCGTACGCACCATCGAGCACGCAGCCTTTGATGAAGAACGACGCGAACGCCCGGATGGGCGCGGGGCCGTTCCCGTTCTCCGAGAACGAATCGATGATCACCAGCGAGATGAGCCGCGGGCTGTCGCACTCCGGCCGCTTCTCGTACGTCGTCGTGCCCGGGTCGGCGTTCAGGTCGCCGTTCACCGGCTTGACCACCTCGAGGAAGTCGTCGCGGCCGTTGGCCGTGCCCAGCTCGTCGCCGAACAGCGCGTCGCACGCCCCGTCGCCGCTGAGCAAGTCCTGGAGCGCCTTCTGCACCGGATTCGTCCCGCCGGGCTGCGTCTTCGGCCAGACGCAGAAGTTCACGCCGTCGACGCAGTCCTCCGCGGTCGTCCCCGGCGGCGCGACGTAGCACGTCGTGTCCGCCCCGCCCGACGCGATCTCGTCGGTGACGGTGTTGCCGCCGCCCGTGTTGGGCGAGCTGCAATCGAGGCTGCCGTCGTTGTAGAGCCGCAGGAGCCCGCCCTCGCCCGACGTCGTGGTGCCCGCCCCGAACCCCAGCTTGCACTCGATGCCGAACAGCGGCTCCTCCTCCGGGTCGTCGTCGATGTTCTGGAAGCAGTCGCTGTCCTGCCCCACGACCTGCACGCCGATCGGCAGCATCCCCGTGCCCTCGTAGGGCGAGCCCATGCACGCCCGCGCGTGCGCGCCGATGTCCGGAGCCAGCAGCCCGAAGATGCTCGCGAAGAGCGACCGCGAGTCGCGGTCCACGTCCAGGCTCACGCTGTCGTACACGCCGTCGTCGGCGCTGAAGCAGTCGGAGCTCACGGTGAGATTGAGCACGTCCTCTGGGTCGACGCCGTTCGCCGCCGCCCAGGCGAGGGCCGCCGCCTCCGCCGCCGGGACCACCGCCGGGTTCAGCGGGTCGTTGTAGTCGACGTCGGAGACGAGCTGGAGCGCTCCGGCCAGGGCGGCCATATCGGCGTCCTTCTGGGCGCCGCGGCGCTCGCTGAACCAGAGCCCGAAGTCGACCACGATGGCCCCCGCGACGGCGATCAAGGTGAAGCCTCCCACGAAGAGCAGGATCGCCTGACCGGCGTCACGGCGGAGGCGTCGTAGCAGGCGGGGCGAACCATCAAAACCGCAATCCTTCCTCATTCCACCAGCGAAATGCCCCAGAGGGTCGTCGAAGTGTTGGGCGTCGTGACTCCCGTGCCCGCAGTGATGAGATTCACGAAGCGGCCGTACACGACAACGTGCCCCGAAGGGCCGCTCCCGCCGGGGCCGGGCGTGCACTTCCGGTCGATCCGCGCGTCAGCGGGATCGATGATGTCGCCGAACATCTCCGAGGCGCAGCCCGCCAGGTAAAAGCCCGCGAACGCGTAAATGGGATGCCCGAAGGCCGAATTCCCGCCCGGCTTGTCCTCGAGCACGATGATGGTGACGATGCGCGGGCTGGGCTGAACGCCATCGGCCGTGGGGTCGCAGTCTTTGGGCTGGTACTTGCTCGTCAGAGGGTCGCCGGTGTCATCCACCAGCACCACGACGTCCTCGAACTGGTGGATGCCGTCGTTGTCTGGGTCGCAGACGCCGCCGCGCTGCTCCCGGAGGATGCGCCGGTGGGTACCCTGCACCACCTTCTGGGGATTCCCGGACTGGACCGACACGCAGTCCTTCCACGGCCCGCCTTTGTCCGGGTCACAGACGCCCGTCGTGTTGATGTTGCACGTCGCCGCGGCGCCCTTCTCGATCACCTCGTCGGCGTCGTTAGCGCCCCCCTGCGTGTCGCTGCAAAAGCCGTCTGGCGCCTCGAGGTCCAGCAGGCCCCGGGCGGCGGGCCCGCCCTGCGCCCCGTATTCGATGCCGCACAGCTTGGTGAAGATGGGCGAACCCTCGACACCCGGGTCGTTTTCCTGAGTGAAGCAGGGCGACGTCTCGACGTCGATCTCGAACGGGACCGCTTCCGTAATGCCCGGCGTGTGGGTCAGGGCCGCGCCCGCGCAGGCCCGCGCGTGCGCCCCGATGTCCGGCGCCGCCAGCTCGAAGATGGACGCGAAGAGCGACCGCGACTCGTGGTCGACGTCGACGGTCACCGAGTCGAGCCGGTTCGGGTCGGCCTCGTCGGGGTCGCCAGCGAAACAACTGCTGTCCACCCGCACATCCCGGGCGAACGACGCGTTCCCCTGCTGGTTGTTCTCGTCGAGCCATTCCTGCGCGGCGAGGACGGCGTCGGTCTCGGTCGCGCCCTCCTTCAGAAGCTCCCACGCTCCGGCCAGGGCGGCCAGGTCGGCGTCCTTCTGGGCGCCGCGGCGCTCGCTGAACCAGAGCCCGAAGTCCACCGTGATCGCCCCGATGACGGCGATGACGGTGAAGATGCCCACGAACATGATGATGACCTGCCCGCGCTGACGGGCGAGACGGCGGGGCAGCCCTCGGATCACGGACATGCGGTCGCTCCCGGGACGCTGAGCTCGAGCCGGCCCGTGGCCGACGGGCTCATGTCGATGGTGAACGGGCTCCCGCCGAAGGCCTGCCAGAGCTCGCTGAGGATGGGAAACTCGTACGAAAAGGCGGCGCTCACCTTGACGCCATCGCCGACTTCGCCGACGCCGCCATTGCCGTTGACGTCCTCGTAGCAGACGGTGACGTCGCCCGTGTCGATGAGGTCCTGGGCCTGATCGGCGGTCGTCTGCCGAACTGCGGCCGGGTCGGCCGTTACGGCGCCGTAGCGTGCGCCCTCGCGGACGGCGTGCTGGAGGGTGATGCGCCGGTCCAGCGCGATACCGAAATCGACGATCACGAAGAGAAACAGGAAGATCAGCGGCGCGATGAACGCGAATTCGATCAATGTTTGCCCGCGGTCCGTGTGTCTCGAAGCTTGCGGAACGGTGCGTTTCACGTCGTCGGATCCTCCCCATCGGGAAGGGTGGCCGCCGGCCGGGCACCAGCCCGGCCGGCAGGCGGTCACATGCTACGGGCCGCTGATGTCGCAGTTCGTGGTACTGGTGAAGTCAACGCAGTCCTTGATGTTCGTGACCATGCTGTTGACAGCACCAGGAAACACCAAGAACGCCGCCACGATCGCGGCCGCGATGAATCCACCCAAAAGGGCGTACTCGAGCAGGTCCTGGCCGTGCTCGTCCTTCAGCGTCTTCAGGCCGAGCCAGACCTTCGTCAGGATGTCGTTGATGAACGTCACGTCTTCCTCCTCTGAGGTGGTTGCGTCACCCGCGGCGGCCGTCCGGTTCCGCCCCGGGCTTCCCGCCGCACGGCGGGTCTGCCGTTGTCCCCCCGGTCGCGGCAGCCCATCGCATCGTTGCGGGCCGGCCCGCCACGGGGTCGTTCGCGTCGTTACGGTCCTCCCTGCGGGATCTCACCTCCCTTCGGGCGGCGGCCCGCCTGGAAAGCGGACGCGCCGCGCTGGTGATCGGGATCGCGCGGCGCGTGCGACGTTCTGGCGATATACTGAGAACGGCGCAGGGACGGCGACCCCGTTCCTGTGTCGGGCCCCGGGACCGGACGCCTCGTGTGCGAACCTGACGTCCGGCCCGGGGAGTTGTCTATTCGGTTACGCCACAGGCTGAGCGGGCGAGCGGAGCGGCACGGGAGAGGCCCCGGCCGGGCCGTTCCGTCGAAGATCGCTCACCACCGCCCGCTCCTCATCGTCCCTCCTCTGGCGGATTCCTCGACGGCGTCCTTCGTCGTCCCGGGGGCGGACCCTGGCATCGCCGCGAGGGGCGCCTCCCCCGAACCGACGCGCCTCACGGTCTGTGTGCGGCAGGCGGCGCCACCAGCCGGCCGCCTGCCGGGGAGGTCTCGCTATCATACGGCCCGCGTTCGCCGCCCGTCAACGTGACGGGCCGGTGAACAGCGACCTTTCCCGAATTCTTTACGTGGAGCCGACCCGGCTCCTTCGTTTCGCGTCGGCGATCTCATCACGCATTGAACGCTCGCCCGCGTGCGAGCGTTACAGTCCGCGGCCGCCGGCACGCGATTTACCATAACGCCCGCCTGTCACCAACCTCTGACCACAGCCCCGGGGGACATCCCGCGCGGCGCCGCCCTGCCATCCGGCCTCTCGCGGTTCGGGCCGTCCGTCCATGCCCCGGGGCTCTTGTCCGCCCCCTGCCTGCCGATACATACTGCGTGGCGGCTAGACAGCGACATCGCATGACGACGGAACAGCAAGCGCCGCAGCCTTTCCTCAAGCGCGTCCGCTGGGACTACCTCCTCGCCTTCATGGTCGTATACTTCGCGGTGGAACGCTGGCTCGGCCCTGGAGGGGTCGGGCTCCTCCTGCTGCTGAACCTGGTGGGCGCGCTGTACACCAACGCCCTTCGGAAGGGGTAGGGGGAGCGGTCAGCCCGAAGGCCCAACCGGAAGGCCAATTTGAAGGCCACCCTTTAGGGTGGCTGCCCGACGTCACGCTTCCCTGGC
>DATLZC010000067.1:0-11270 GCA_035574215.1 Dehalococcoidia bacterium
GGCGACGGTGAGGACGTGGGAGTGCTTCGAGTAGGGGAGGTAGTTCAGGAAGACGAGGAAGTCGAGCAGGTGCTGCCACCACCAGAACCCCAGCCACGTCCGCATCGCGCCCTCGCTCATGCCGGCGCGGTCCCACATCTCGGCGAGGGGGAAGGCCACGAACGAGAGGTAGTCCTTGTCGCCGCGGTCGAGGGCGATGAGGTAGCTGTTGGTGAAGACGTCGGTCACCATGAGCCAGGCGATGAGGCCCAGGATGATCCAGGCGTCGACATTGAAGGTGAGGCGGGCGGGCCGCCAGATGATGCGCTGCGCCGCCGCCATGAGGACGCCGACGACGACGAACACGTTGAAGGCGTCCATCACGGGGCGTAAGTACCAGTAGAGGTCCCCGAAGATGCTCTGGAGGCTGGCCTCGTGGTGCACGCCCTCGAGCAGGAAGTTCAAGGTGCGAATCTGGAGCACGATGAAGCCCCAGAAGATGAGGGTATGCAGGACGCCGGAGTACCAGAAGCGCTTGCGGGACGCGACCCGAAGGTTCCCCAGTACGTACGGAATCATCGAGACGACCCGCACGGGAAGCCGATCGAACCGGTAGTCGGGACGGCCCGACAGGAAGATACGGATGCGCTGGCCGGCGGAGTACGCGAAGAGGCCGACGGCGCCCAGGAACAGCAGGTAGTAGACGATGTTGCCGGGGAATTCGTTGGATGGGACCACACGCGCTCTCCTGAGACGTGCGGAGCGGCGCCCCCTCGGGCCGCTCCCGCGCGATCTTAGACCCTCACATTTCTAAAGGCAAACGTTCGTAAACCTTCTCGAAGCCGGGGCCGCGCCACGACGCGCTTGCCGCTGCCGAACATCAGTTCTAGCCTCGCCGCGTAGCGGTTCGTTCGTAGCCCCTTGCCCCGGGCAAGGGCCGTCCGAAGGAGGCACCGATGGCCCTCACACTGGCCGAGGCCGCGAAGCTCTCGAACGACGTCCTCGTCGCGGGCGTCATCGAGACGGTGATCCAGGAGAGCCCCATCCTGCAGACGCTCCCGTTCATCGAGATCGTGGGCAACAGCCTCACCTACAACCAGGAGAACACGCCGCCCTCGGCCGACTTCTACGACGTGGGCGACACGTGGCAGGAGAGTACGCCTACGTTCACGCAGAAGACGGCGACGCTGCGCATCCTGGGCGGCGACGCCGACGTCGATAACTTCCTCCTGGCGACGCGGAGCAACGTCCAGGACCTGGAGACGGCGGTGGTGCAGCTCAAGGCGCGCGCGATCCAGCGCAAGTTCGAGGAGACGTTCATTTCGGGCGACAGCGCCGTCGACCCGAAGGCGTTCGACGGCATCGAGAAGCTCATCCCGCCGGAGCAGACCGTGAGCATGGGCGCGAACGGCGCCAACCTGACGCTCGCGAAGCTCGACGAGCTGATCGACGCGGTGAAGGGCGGGCGGCCCGACCTGCTTCTCATGAGCCGTCGGTCCCGCAGGGCGCTGAACAACCTGGCGCGGACCTCGGGCGCCTTTCTCGAGACCGACCGCAACGACTTCGGGCAGATGGTGACGTACTACGACGGCATCCCCGTCGGGGTGAGCGACTTCATCGCGGACAACCAGCTCTTCGGGACCAGCAACGACTGCTCGACCATCTACGCGCTGCGGTTCGGCGAGGGCGCGCTCGCCGGGCTGACGGCGCCCGGCGGCCTGCAGGTCGAGCGGGTGGGCAGCCTGGAGTCGCGGGACGCGACCCGCGTGCGGGTGAAGTGGTACGTCTCCATCGCGCTGTTCAACACCGTGAAGGTGGCGAAGCTGGTCGGCGTGCGCTAGCCGCGCCGGCAGGGGAGGAGTCCGACCATGGAACACGAAGCGGAACTGGCGGCGTTGCAGGAGGAGCTGGCCGACGCCCGGGCGGAGATCGAGCGGCTGCAGGCGCAGGCCGCCGACCGGGAAGCGCGGGCCACGACGCTCGAGCAGGAAGCCGTGGAGCTGCGTGAGCGGCTGCGCCAGGCGGCCGCCGATCTGGAGGCGCGCGACGCCGCGCTGGCGGAGTCGGGCCGGGAGATCGAGATGCTGCGGGCGACGCTGGCGCTCGCCGCCGCGAAGTACCGCGAGACGGCGCTCGCGGCGTCGCCGGACATCCCGGCGGAGCTCGTGAGCGGGGAGACCATCGAAGAGGTGGACGCCTCGCTCGAGGCCGCGCGGCGCACCGTCGCCCGCGTGCGCGACCACCTGGAGTCGCAGGCGGAGGCCGAGCGCGTGCCGGCCGGGGCGCCCGAGCGGCGCGGCGCCGACCTTACGCGCTTGACTCCCGCGGACAAGATCCGGCTCGGGCTGCAGCGATAGCGGACGCGCCGGCCGCGAGAACGACGGAGGCCACCCCGAGCGGGGTGGCCTCCGCGCATGGCTCGACGAAGGGCGGGCTTACGGCTTCAGGATCACCTTCACCGTGTTGGCGCGCGCGTTGAACTGCTCATACCCCTTCGGCGCCTCGTCCAGCGGCAGCGACTGGGTGATGACCTTCGTGAGGTCGACGCGGCCCCGCTGGATGAGGGGGATGAGCCGGCTCATGTAGCGCCGCACCGGGCAGACGCCCACCTTCAGCGTCAGGTCCCGCATGAACATCAGGCCGAGGTGCACCGGCAGTTGCTCGACGTACACGCCGACGACGGAGATGGTGCCGCCCCCGCGCACCAGCCCCCACGTCGACTGGAACGCGGACTCGTGGCCCACGGCGTCGATGACGACGTCGGCCCCGCGGCCGTCGGTCAGCTCGCGGACCTTCGCGCCGGCGTCTTCCTTCGTGTAGTCGACGGGGATGGAGCCGAGTTCTTTCGCCTTGGCCAGACGGTCGGGCACGCTGTCGATGGCGACGACGGCGGCGGCGCCCATGAGCTGGGCGCTCATCTGCGCGAAGAGCCCCACCGGGCCGCAGCCCACCACCGCGACGACGTCGCCCGGCTTGACGCCGCCGTTGTCGGCGGCGAAGAAGCCCGTCGAGAAGATATCACCCACGAAGATCGCCTGTTCGTCTGTCAGGGCGTCGGGGATGCGCTCGGCGCTGCCGTCGATGAACGGCACGCGGACGTATTCGGCCTGCGTGCCGCCGAGCTGCCCGAACCCGAGGAGCTGGCTGTTCACGCACTGGCTCGGCCAGCCGTTGCGGCAGTACCAGCAGGTGTCGTCGCTGATGTTGAAGGCGACGACGACGCGGTCCCCCTTCTTGAACTTCTGTACGGCCGAGCCGGTCTCCTCGACGATGCCGACGAGCTCGTGGCCGAGGGTCGTGCCCGGCGGGAGCGGCAGACGCCCGTGGTAGGGGTGCAGGTCGGATCCGCAGATGGCGGTGGTGGTGACCCGGACGATGGCGTCGGTCGGTTGCTGGATCGTCGGCTCCGGGACCTGCTCGACGCGCACGTCGCCGGGACCGTGGAACGTGACGGCCTTCATGATGTCGCTCCCTTCTGCAGCGTGATGTGGACCGATTATCCGCCGCTCGCGCCTCGAGCGCCAGCGGGTCAGGCGGCCTGTGGCGGGATGATGTGGACCAGCTCCCGTCGCACGGACATCTCGATCTCCTTTGTTCGGTCGAGGCCGAGCCTGAAGTAGACGTACCCCGGCAGCTCGATCTCGAGGTCGCGGGGGTTGGGCGAGCCGCGCAGTCGCACGAACAGGCGATACGTTTCGGCGCCGATGACTTCGTCCACGATGACGCCGCAGAAGACGTTCTGTCGTCCGGCGTAGCTCTCGACCTCGGGCGGCTTGATCATGATGCGCGTGGGGCGAATGCAGACATCGACCGTCTGGCCGGGCCGCAGGTTCGTCCCGGGCGGGGCGTCGGCCTCCAGCCGGACGCCGTTCCACGCCAGGGTAACGACCCCGCCTTCGACCCCGACGACCGCCGCCCGGAGGATGTTCCGGGTTTCGACGAACTCCGCGACGCGCCGGGTGGCTGGCCGGTAGAAGACGTCCTCTCGGCTGCCCTGCTGCAGCGTTCTGCCGCCGTCGATGACGACCACGCGCTGTGCGAGCAAGAAGGCGTCGCTCAGATCGTGGGTGACGATGACGACGGTTAGCGCGCGCCGCTGCTGGAGCGCCACGAGCTCGTCGCGCAGCTCGGCGCGGAGCCCGACGTCCAGCGCCGCGAAGGGCTCATCCAGCAGGAGCGTGTCAGGGTCGGGCGCCAGCGCCCGCGCCAGGGCTACGCGCTGCTGCTGTCCGCCCGACAGCGCGGCGGGCCGCCGGTCCTCGAGACCGCCGAGGCCCATGAGGTCGACCAGCTCCCGGACGCGCGCGCGCCGCTCCGCCGGCGAGAGCCCGCGGAGCCCGTAGGCGATGTTTTCGGCGACGGTGAGGTGCGGGAAGAGGGCGTACCGTTGCGGGACATACCCCACGCGGCGCCGCTGCGGCGGGAGGTTCAGGCGGGCGTCGGCGTCGAACAGGACGCGCCCGTTGGCCACGATGCGCCCGTGGTCGGGGCGGGCGACGCCCGCGACGCACTGGAGGGTGAGGCTCTTCCCGGCGCCCGAGGGACCGAAGAGCACGACGCGCTCGTCGCCCGCTGTGAACGCGACGTCGAGGGAGAAGCCCGAGAGCCGGCGTCGGATGTCGAGATCGAGCGTCAAGGCGCCGCCTCCGTCGACCTCATCGCCCCGCGACGCGGGCGGCGCGGCCGAACGCGAGGAGGCTCGCGAGGCTGAGGGCCACGAGCGCCAGGGCGGTGGCGTTGGCCCGCGCCAGGTCCCCGGCCTGCACGGCGTCGTACACGGACACGGACATGGTCCGCGTCTTCCCGGGGATGTTGCCGGCGACCATGACGGTGGCGCCGAACTCGCCGACGGCGCGGGCGAAGGCGAGCGCCACGCCCGCCGCCACGCCGCGCATGGCCAGCGGGAGTGTGACCGTGAAGAAGATCTCGAGGCGCGACCGGCCCAGCGTCGCGGCGACCCGCTCGAGTTCGCGGTCGACGCCTTCGAACGCGGCCTGCGCGGTGCGGATGAGCAGCGGCGCGGACAGCACGGCCGCCCCGAGCGCCGCGCCCTGCCACGTGAAGACGAGCCGGGCGCCCAGCTCGTCTTCGAGGAAGCGGCCCAGCGGGCTGCCCCGGCCGAACGCCCGGAGCAGGTAATACCCCACGACGGTGGGCGGGAGCACCAGGGGCAGGGTGACCGCCGCCGTCACGAGTTCGTGGCCGCGGAAGCGGTAGCGGGCCAGCGCCCACGCCAGCGGCACGCCCACCACAACGCAGAGCAGCGTCGCCAGGCCCGCCACCTGCAGGGAGATGCGGACGTCGTCGAGGTCGATGGCGGTCACGGCGCTGCGCCCTCCTCCGGCGGGATGAATCCGTACTTCCGCATGATGTCCCTCCCTTCTGGTCCGACCACGTACTCGACGAACGCGGCCGCCAGCTCGAGCCGGTCGCTGCGTGCGAGCGTCCCGGCGGCCTGCCGCAGCGGCTCGTACAGGTCGTCATCGACGAGCGCGTAGCGTAGCCGCCCCTGGCGCTGAACGGTCAGCGAGAGCGGAAGGATGCCGGCGTCGGCGTCGCCCCGCTCCACGAAATCGGCGGCCTGAACGGCGTTCTCGCCGAACACGATCTTAGGGAGCAGTGCCTCCCAGAGCCCCGCCGTTTCGAGCGCTCGTTTGCCGGCGGCGCCGTAGGGCGCGTGGTCGGGGTTCGGTAGCGCGACGTGACGGATAGCGGGGTCGAGCAGCGCATCTAGCGCCGCCGGCGGGTCTGCGTCGTCCCATGGCGCCGCGATGACGATGCGCCCGAGCGCGTACAGCCGGACCGACTCCGGCCGGACGAGCCCCTCTCGCGCGAGCCGATCGATATAGGCTTCGTCGGCGCTGAAGAACACGTCCATAGGAAGCCCTTGCTCGATCTGCGTCGCGAACGTTCCGGAGGAGCCGTACGCCACACGGACCCGGCAGTCGCAGGCGCGCTCGAACGCGGGGATGAGCTCCTCGAAGGCGTCCCGGAGGTCGGCGGCGGCGGCGACGTCGAGCCGGGGCCGGTCGTCGCCGGCGCAGGCGGCGGCTGACAGGGCGAGCGCCAGCGTCGCGAGCGCCAGGGCGAGCCTCATGGCGCGACCGCCTCCGCGAGGACAGCGCGGTAGCGGTCCAGCCAGCGCAGCGTGCTCTTGGCGGCGGTGACCTTGGAGTCCAGCACGAGCCGTTCGAAGCTGCCGGGGTCCGCGGCGTCGCGCTCGGCGGCGGTCCGCTCGATGTACCGCTCCACAGCCGCGATCTGCCGTTCGAGCAAGCCGAGGCCGCGGTCCGCGGCAAGGGAGCGCGCGAAGTACAGCTTGAGGAGGAAGTCGTTGCGCACCTCGCGCAGGCGCTCGACCGGCGTCTCGAGCCACCGGCGGAAGGCGTCGGCGCCGGCGTCCGTGGGACGGAAGAGGACCCGCGGGGGATAGGTGTCGGGCTGGGCGGCGCCCGCGACGTAACCGTCCGCCTCGAGATCGTGGAGGAGGGCGTACAGCATTGGCGGGTTGAGGGCCACCACGCGCCGAAGCCCCGGGTCCGCGCGAAGCCGCCGCGCGAGCTCGTAGCCGTGGGCGGGCGCGAGGTGCAGCAACCCCAGGAGGGCGTAGTGCGCGACGGTTGGACCGCGTCTGACCCTAGGCATCGTCAATGATTGAATAGTCACGACGCGAAACCCGTCAAGGGCCGACCGGCCTCGCGAGGAGGGACGTCCGGGGATGGCGGATACAAGAGGAGCCACCCAGGTGGGGGGTGGCTCAGCGGTGTCGAATCGAGAGGGGGTACGCCGTCAGGCGACCGGGGCCTTCAGCTCCGAGCCGCACTCGGCGCAGAACTTCGCGCTCGCCTTGTTCAGGCTGCCGCACTTGGAGCACTCGACCGCCGGCACCGTGCCGGCGCCGGTCCCCGCCGCAGCGTTGCCCGACGAAGGCTGCGACGCCTTCTCCGCGACCTGGGGCGCCGACTCTTCGCGGAGCTCGCGCCGGAACTCGCGAATCGAGCGGCCCAGCACGCCGCCGATGTCGGCGAGCTTGCCGACGCCGAACACCAGCGCGATGACGATGACGATGAGGATGAGTTCCGGAGCGCCCAACCCGAACGGCCCCGCCGCCAGTACCATCTCCGACTCCTGTGGCGCTCCGCCTACCGCTGGAGCGACACCTCAGCCTAGCACCGCCCTGTTCGGCCCGTCAAGGAACCTACGAGCGCGGCCGGTCGGCCCCGCCGCTCTGTGCGTGCTTTCGCACCCCTCGGCCTCACACGTTGCGGGAGAAGGCCTGGGCGATGAGCTGGAGCAGGAGAATCGCCACCAGCGGGGTGATATCGATCATCCCGATGCGCGGGATGATGCGGCGCAGGGGTTCGAGAATCGGCTCCGTGACCTGGTCCAGCGCCACCACCAACGGGCTCCCTCGGTCGATGGGGAACCACGACAGGATCGCCCTCAGGAAGATGAGGAGCGACAATACCTGGGCCAGGGCGACGACGACGACGCCTAGGGTTTCGATGGCGGTTCCGCTCCCAGCTCGCGGGCGCGCTCGTACGCCTTCGTGACGGCCCGGACGAAGGCGGCGCGCACGCCCGCCGATTCCAGTTCCACGAGCCCGGCCGCCGTCGTGCCCCCGGGCGACGTGACCTCGTTCCGGGCGACGGCGGGATGCTTGCCCGTCTCCACAAGATACCGCGCGGACCCGAGAAAGGTGTAGACGGCGAGCTGCGTCGCGATGTCGCGGGCGAAGCCGAGCGCGACGGCTGCGTCGATAAAGGCCTCCACCAGCAGGTAGACGTAGCCCGGGCCGCTGCCCGAGACCGCCGTCGCCATGTCCAGGTACTTCTCGTCGTCGACGTAGACCTGTCGGCCCATGGCCTCCAGCAGCCGCGCGATGGCCTCGCGGTCGGCTTCAGGGACGGAGGGGTCGGCGGTCCAGACGCTGACGCCGGCGCCGATGGCGGCGGGCGTGTTGGGCATCACGCGCGCCACGCGGTCGCGTCCCAGCAGCGCGCGAATCGCGCTCATCCGCACGCCCGCCATGATGGACACGACCGTGCGATCCTGGCGGAGGGCGGGCCCGAGCGGCGCGAGGGAGGCGCAATCCTGGGGCTTCACCGCGAGGATGAGCGGGCCTTCGCCCGCGGCGACCTCCGCGAGCTCGGCGGTGACGGTGACGCCGGGGTCCTGCGCCAGGAGCTGGCGGCGTTCGGGGATCTGTTCGCAGACCACGATCTCCCCGGGCGTGGCCAGCCCGCCGCGCAGAGCGGCGCGAACAATCGCCTCTCCCATGAAGCCGCCGCCGACCAACCCCAGTTTCACGGCTGCTCGCGCTCCCCGAACAGCGCCCGGCCGATGCGCACGAGCGTGGCCCCTTCCTCGACCGCGACCTCGAAGTCGTTGGTCATGCCCATCGAGAGATCGGCGAGGCCGTTGGCATCGCGCAGCTCTCGCAGGGTCCGGAAGACGGGCCGGACGTCTTCCGGATTCTCGACGAGCGGCGCCACGGTCATCAGCCCCCGCAGGTTCAGATTCGGAAGCCGGGCGATGGCCTTCACGGCCCCGCTGACTTCTTCCGGCGCGAAGCCGTATTTCTGCGGCTCCCGCGCGACGTTGACCTCGAGCAGGATGTCGACGGGCCGTGCGGCGCGTCGCGCGATGGCCTCGGCCAGCTTCAGCGAATCAACGGAGTGGAGTATAGCAAAGAGCCGGAGGGCGGCCGCCGCTTTGTTGGTCTGCAGATGGCCGACCAGGTGCCAGACGGGCGCCGCCCCCGCGCGGGCGACCTCGGGAATCTTGCGCGCCGCCTCCTGCACCCGGTTCTCGCCGAAGTGCTGCTGGCCCGCGCGATACAGCTCGAGCACGGCGTCGGGGCCGAACGACTTGCTCACGGCTACGATGGTGACCTCGGACGGGTCGCGGCCGGCGCGGGCGCAGGCGGCCTCGATCCGCGATCGCACGGCGGCGAGCCGTTCGGCGGCGGTGGAAACCCCGGGCATGGCGAGGGCAGCGTAGCGTATCGGGGCGGGCTCCCGCGCGGGGCGGAGGTTCCGCTTCCGGCGGCCACGGGCCTATAATCGCGCCGCAGCGAGAAGGAGGGCGGCGGTGATCGTGCACGTGATGTCCCGCAAGGTGGCCATCCGGCCGGAGGAGTGGGAAGAGCGGGCCCGCGTCCTGCGGGAGCGGCTCACGCCGGTGCTGCGCGAGCAGCCCGGCTTCCTGGGCTGGGAGCTCTTCCGGACGCCCGACGGCGCGGCGATGACCGAGGTCACGCGCTGGGACTCACTGGAGCACTGCAGGACCTACGTCCGGGAAGGTGGAGCCGCGCTCGCCGCTACCATCATGGATGCCATCGTGCCGACCGCGCCCTATCCCGACGGCGCCTGGGTTCGCGCCACGTACGAGACCGTCGTTCCGTGACCGCCGAGGAGCGCTATCCGCCCAGCCTCACGCTCATCGCGCTGTGCCAGCTCCACCAGATCACGCGCGAAGGCGGGCTCGTGAACCTGATCGGCATCCACGACAACATCCACGTGCGGGACCTGCCGGGTCCGGTGGGTACGACGGTGGTGATGCGCTGGCAGGACGGCGCGGGCGCCTTCACCTCCTTCGCGCAAGTGGTCGGTCCCGACGACGCCGTGCTGCTGGACAGCCGCGACCCCGGACGGCCGCCCTGGCAGTTCACGCTGCGCAACCGCGAATCGAGCCACTGGATCCGCTGGAGCCTGCGGTTCGATGTGCGCGCGTACGGCCGGCACCGGATCCGCGTGTTCCTCGACGGGCAGGAGGTAGGTGAGCTGCCGTGGTGGGTGCGACCGTATCCCCCGGCGCCGCCGCGCGTCGAAGGAGGAGAGGCGGGCACTGCGTAGGCCACCGGCGCCGGGCCGGCAGGGCCGGGACCCTCAGATCTCCGAGCGCAGGGTCGCCAGGAACTCCTTGTTGCTGCTCGTGCGGGCGAGGCGCTCCAGCAGGCGCTCCGTGGCCTCGGATGGGTTGGCGGCGCTCGACGCGATCATCGCCGCCATGCGCCGGACGAGCCAGACCTGCTTCAGCGTGTCCTCGTCGAGCAACAGCTCCTCGCGCCGCGTGCTCGACCGCTGGATGTCGATGGCGGGGAAGATGCGGCGCTCGGCCAGCCGGCGGTCGAGGAAGAGCTCCATGTTGCCCGTGCCCTTGAACTCCTCGAAGATGACCTCGTCCATCCGGCTGCCGGTGTCCACCAGACAGGTGGCGATGATCGTGAGACTGCCGCCCTCTTCCGTGTTTCGCGCGGCGCCGAAGATGCGCTTCGGCGGGTACAGCGCGATGGGGTCGATCCCGCCCGTCAGCGTACGGCCGCTCGGGGGCATCGCGAGGTTGTAGGCGCGCGTCAGCCGGGTGATGCTGTCGAGCAGCACCACGACGTCCGTTCCGCCCTCCACCAGCCGCTTCGCGCGCTCGATGCCCATCTCGGCGACGTGCGTGTGGTCTTCCACCGGCTCGTCGAAGGTGGAGGCGATGACCTCGCCCCGGACGGACCGGCGCATGTCCGTCACCTCTTCCGGCCGCTCGCCGATGAGGAGGACGATGAGGTGGATGTCGTCGTAGTTAGTCGTGATGCCGTTGGCGATGTCCTTGAGCAGGAACGTCTTCCCTGCCTTGGGCGGCGAGACGATGAGGCCGCGCTGCCCCCGCCCGATGGGCGCGATGAGGTCGATGACCCGCTGGGACAGGTTCTGGGGGACCGTCTCGAGTTTGATCTGACGGTTGGGGAAGATGGCCGTCAGATTCTCGAAGTGCGGCCGGTTCTTGGCGATCTCCGGGTCCATCCCGTTGACCGCCTCGACCCTGAGCAGGCCGTAGTACTTCTCGCTGTCCTTCGGCGGGCGGACCTGGCCCGTCACGTAGTCGCCCGTGCGCAGGCCGAACCGGCGGACCTGAGACTGCGAGACGTAGACGTCGTTGGGGCTCGGGAGCATCGACTCGCCGCGGAGGAAGCCGTAGCCGTCGTCGACGATCTCGAGGACGCCGCCCGTGAAGATGTTGCCCTCACGTTCGGCCTGGTGCTGGAGGAGCCGGAAGATGAGTTCCTGTTTCTTGAGGGTGCTGTAGCCGGTCAGGCCGAGGTCTTTCGCGACGTCCAGCAGCTCCTCGCGGGTCTTGCGTTCGAGTTCAGCGATATTCACGGGTCCCACTCCGCGGCTGCGGCGTCACCGGACGCGGGTCGCCACGAGCCAGTCGTTCGCTCAGGGCTCACGATGTTGTATCCAAGGGAAGCGGCGCCGGGAGATGACAAGCGCCGGAATGTGCGGTCGTCAGGGTCG
>DATLZC010000068.1:0-3211 GCA_035574215.1 Dehalococcoidia bacterium
CTCCTTCCGGAAGAACCACCAGGGCCACGAGACCAGCAGGTAGCCGCCGAAGGCCACCGCCAGGGACACCGCCGTCGCCGGGACCTGCGTCAGCTCCCCGCCCAGCGGGAACGGCGCCTGGAGAATCCCCACGTACACCACCTTCATGACGTCGTGCCACGGCCCCACCGTGCTCGGGTCGATCCACCCGAAGGCGAGGATGCCCGCGATCCACGCCGCCCAGGCGAACGCCTTCGGCGCTTCCGGGATGAGATGCCGGGCGACGACGACCCCGAACAGCGGCAGGAACAGGTTCGAGAGCATGAGGGCGAAGTCCTCGACCCCCATCGCGTTAGTGGTCACCACGAACACCGCCGCCAGCGCGCCTGCCGCCATCAGCGCCGGGCGGAAGTACCGGTACCCGAACCGGCCCCCGGCCATGGAGGCGGCGTAGACGTTCGCGGCCACCTGGTCCGCCTCCAGCGCCAGGATGACCACGAGCCCGCCGACGCCCAGCGGAAGCGCCGTCACGAACGCGGCGACGTCGCGGGCGTTCACGGTGAACACCCAGAGCGCTCCGACGATGACGAACCAGGCGGTGATGACGGCGGCTCCGGCGAATGCGCCGAGGCCTGCGTCGCGCGGCGAACGCGCGTCCCGGGTGTAGTCGGCGACCACCGGCAGCCACAGAAGCGGCATCGCCGCCACCAGGTCGAACCCCTGAGCGACCGTCGGCCACCCGCCCATGCCGTCGGCGTCGTGCAACACCGGGATGCCGTAGCTGACGACGCCCGTCAACGTAATGAGCGCGATGAGCAGGAGTCCCACCCAGAAGGCGAACCAACCCATCCAGCGGCGCACGAACGTCTGTGCGGGCAGGAGCGCCAAAACGAGGCCCACCGCGCCGAACGCGATCCCCCACAGCACGGCGGCGTCACCCGCGCCCGGGACGTGGGTCGCCGCTTCCGTCGCAAACGCGAGCGCGAACGTCGCCCAGGTGACGTGACGGAGCAGCAGGAACGTCGCGAAGAGCGTCCCGGCGGGCACGCCCAGGGCGCTCGACAGCAGGCCGACGGTGTTCTGGCCGCGCTTCGTGGCCACGGCGGCGACCGCGCCCAGCATTGCGGCGCCGGCGGCGCTCCCCAAGAGCGCGACAACCACGGCGTCGCGGAGAGTCAGCGCCGGCACGAGGTAGGCTCCTGGCAGAAAGGCGAGCATGCTCATCGAGAGCCCGCCCCACAGCAACGCGTAGGTTCGCGCTGTGAGCCGTCGCGATTCGCCGAAGGCGGCGAGCGCGGGTGGCGCGGTCACCCATCGGGTCAGCTCACGCACCGCCATGGCCCGCCTCCGCTTCGCTCGCCTCTTCGAGGAGTGGCGTCGGGGCCGGCGGCTTCAGCTCCGGCAGGTACGCCCGGCCGTTCGCCGTGAACGCGCTCATCACGTCCACCGTCGCGTAGATGACCTCTTCCTGGTCCACCGACGCCTGCGCCAGGAGCGATTTCCGGGGGTCGGCGTCGGCCCGCCCGAGATTGCGGCAGATCATCGACTGGCCGTGCGACTGAATGTCGAAGACCGGCCCGACGAGCATGGGCGTGACGCCGTAGCGCAGATGCTCGCGGCCCTGGATCATCCCCGGCAGGCCGTGGAGGATCCACGCCTCGCCGACGGTGATGGCCTCGTTGAAGCCGGCCCGAGCCTCCCACCGCCGCTCGTTGTGGGAGGGGTTCAGCACCGTCTCCACGCCCATGGCGTCCAAACGCTCGATGAGCGTGCGGTGGAACGCGTCGTAACACACCAGCGTGCCCAGCCGGCCGATCTTCGTGTCCACGGGCATCACATCGCTCCGATGGCCCGGGCTGAAGCCGAACCTGGGCTCCGTGGGCGGCGCCAGGTTCACTTTCGGCGTCCGTCGCAGGCACACGCCGCCGGGGTTGAACAGAAACGACTGGTTGTACACCGCCTTGCTCACGATGTGCCGGCCTTTGACCGCTTCTTCCTCGATGTGCGGGAGATAGATGCAGCCCGCGCAGAGGTACACGCCGTACTCGCGCGCGAGAGACGAGAACACCGACGTGTAGATCTCTTCCGCTTCGAGGGCGGTCTCGAGAAAGACGGTCCGGATGACCGACGTGCGGAACCGCAGCAACGCCTTCGTGAACCGCGGGAGGTTCTTGGGAATCGCCCGCAGCATGACCTGGGCGATGGTCTTGGCGTTGCCGATCTGGTGGTACGTCTGCGGCACGAACGCCAGGGGCAAACCGATGCCTTCGGGATAGGCCACGAGCGTGGGCACGGAGAAGTCGACCTCGCGCGCGGCGCGCTCCATCAGCGCCTTCATCTTGCGGTAGAAGGCGTCGGCGCTCGCGTAGTCGGACATCACCGGCTTCGCCTGAATGGCGACCAGATTGGCCTTCACGTCACCTTCTCCACGTTCACCATCACCGCCCGATCGACCTGCTGCGGCACCCAGTTCCAACGCCAGTAGCGCAAGTGTCCGTAGCCCCCGGCCAGATGCAGCCACTTGATGAAGCCCGGGATGGCGAAGTCGTACGACTTCCCGCCCCGGAACTGCAGCGGCTCCCACGCGTGGTAGATGACCACCTGGCCCGGCCGGCACGAGGGCGCGCGCTTCACCCGGACGTAGAAGGAATCGAAGTCGTTGTACACTCGCACCTCTTCGTCGTCCTCGATGCCCTTCGCCTTCATGTCCTGCGGGTTCATGAACAGCGTCGGATGGCCGCGGTGGGTGCGCGACAGCACGCTGTTCAGCACCCACATCGAGTGGATCGACCACCGCTGGTGCCCGCTCGTCATCACGAACGGATAGTCCCCGCCCATCTTCGGCGTCGGCTTGTGCACCGGCAGTTGCTCGCCTGCCTCGAGGAACCACTCGTGGTCGATGTAGAACTGGATCCGTCGGGTGTACGTCGGGTACGGCACCTTCCTGTCGACGTGCCAGGTGAGCGGGTTGATGGTTTTGTTGGGCTTGATATCCGTGGCCATGTTCATGCCCACGGCGTCGATGCCGATGTGCGTGAACCGAAGGATCCCCTTCTTCCGGATCGTCTTGAGCGACGTGCGCTCTGGCAGGGCTCCGGCGCGCACCGTGTCGTAGATCAGGTCCTCCGCGAGCTTGTCCTCGTCGTGGGGGCCGATCTTGCCGCCCATCGAATAGCGTTCGAGTAGCCCATCGAACCTGAACTCTCGCGGCGGGTCGTGCCGGTCCCGGTAG
>DATLZC010000069.1:0-7754 GCA_035574215.1 Dehalococcoidia bacterium
GCCGACCTGCTCCAGGCCATCTTCGGACGAAACGGCGAGAGCCCGGTCCCGGTGGTGGCGCCGGCCACGCCCGCCGACTGCTTCACCATGGCCATCGAGGCGGTGCGGATCGCCATCAAGTACATGACGCCGGTGGTCTTCCTGTCCGACGCCTACCTGGGGAACAGCTCCGAGCCCTGGCGCATCCCGTCGCTCGAAGACCTCCCGCGTATCGAGGTCCGATTCGCCACCGACCCGAAGACGTTCGCGCCGTACGCCCGCGACCCCGAGACCCTCGCGCGGCCGTGGGCGATCCCGGGCACGCCCGGCCTCGAACACCGCATCGGCGGGCTCGAGAAGTCGGACATCACCGGGAACGTGAGTTACGACCCGGACAACCACCACCGGATGGTGACGCTCCGTGCGGAGCGCATCGCCCGCATCGCGAACGACATCCCAGACGTCGAGGTCTTCGGCGAACCCGAGGGCGACCTGCTGGTCCTGGGTTGGGGCAGCACCTACGGCTTCATCCGGTCTGCGGTGCAACGGGCGCAGGCCGAAGGCCTGGCCGTGTCGCACGCCCACCTGCGATACCTGAACCCCTTCCCGGCGAACCTGGGCGACGTGCTCGCTGGCTTCCGCAAGGTGCTCATCCCCGAGCTCAACCTCGGACAGCTCCGCCTCCTGATCCGCGGCCGCTACCTGGTCGACGCGGTGGGCCTGAACAAGGTCGCCGGGCAACCGTTCCGGGTCGCCGAGATCCTCGAGAAGATTTACGAGCTCGCTCCGGCGAGAAAGAAGGCGAAGGTCCATGTCTGAGCGAACGGCTGTCCCCGTCCTGACCCGAAAGGATTTCGTCTCCGACCAGGAGGTGCGCTGGTGCCCCGGATGCGGTGACTATGCCATCCTGGCGCAGATCCAGCGGCTCATGCCGGAGCTCGGCATCCCGCGGGAGAACATCGTCTTCATCTCCGGCATCGGGTGCTCGAGCCGCCTCCCGTACTACATGGAGACGTACGGGTTCCACACCATCCACGGCCGGGCGCCCACCATCGCAACGGGGCTCAAGGCGTCGCGGCCCGACCTCCACGTGTGGGTCATCACGGGCGACGGCGACGCCCTGAGCATTGGCGGGAACCACATTCTGCACATCGTGCGGCGGAACGTGGACGTCACCATCGTCCTGTTCAACAACCGCATCTACGGCCTCACGAAGGGGCAGTACTCGCCCACGTCCGAATTGGGCAAGCGGACCAAGTCGTCCCCCTTCGGCACCATCGACCTGCCGCTGGAGCCGCTCGCGGTGGCGCTGGGCGCGGAGGCGACGTTCGTCGCGCGCTCCATCGACCGCGACGTGCACCACCTGCTCTACACGCTGGACCGCGCGGCCCGGCACAAGGGCACGTCCTTCGTGGAGGTCTACCAGAACTGCAATATCTTCAACGACGGCGCCTTCGCGGCCTTCGCGGAGAAGGAGGTCCGGCCAGACTGGACGCTCCCGCTGGAGCACGGCCAGCCCATGATCTTCGGACGCGAACGCAACAAGGGCATCCGCCTGAACGGCCTGCGTCCGGAGATCGTCGAAATCGGGAAGGATGGCGTCACGGAAGCGGACATCCTCGTGCATAACGAGCGCGACCCGGACCCGACGCTGGCCAACATCCTCGTGCGGATGCGGTATCCGGAGTTCCCCGTGCCCGTCGGGGTCTTCCGGGCCGTCGAGCGCCCCACCTACGAAGACCTCATGCAACAGCAGATCGACCAGGCCACAAAGTCCCTCGGGCCGGGCGACCTGGAGGCGATCTTCGCCGAGGGCGACACCTGGGTGGTGAAGGAAGACCGGAATGGATCGGGCTGATCTGGTTGCCTGTCCCGACTGCGGCTTCGAGAACGTCCGCGGCGCCGACACGTGCGAGAACTGCGGTCAGGCGCTGACGACGCTCGACGTCCCGCGGCCCGAGGATGAGGTCATCGAGCGCCTCATCAACGAGCGGCTCGGAGAGATCGGCGTGCCGCCTCCGCCCATCGTCGCGCCGAGCGACCCTATCGGCTACGCCATCCACATGATGCAGGACCGCGACACCGGGGCGGTCGTCGTGAGCGAAGGCGACCGCATCGTCGGCATCCTCACCGAGCGCGACATCCTCATGAAGGCGTCCGACGAGCGCACCGACCTCAACGCCGTGAAGGTCGCCGACATCATGACGCCCGACCCGGTTGTACTCCGCGAGGACGATTCGCTCGCCGTGGCGCTCCACAAGATGGCCATCGGCGGCTTCCGGCACATCCCACTGGTGAAGGACGGCGGCCAGCCCACGGGCATCGTCTCCGCCCGGCAGGTGTTCCGCCACGTGAGCCGCGTATTCGACTGAAGCTGACAGCGAGGTCAGACCACCGCAGCGGGCCGCCCCTGTTCGGGCGGCCTTCGCATATGGACGGCTCCCGCTAGTTCAAGTTGCGCGGCACGTCCGCAAGGCGCAGCGACAGCACGCGTGAGACCGAGTCGTCGGCCATGGAGACGCCGTAGATCGCGTCGGCGATCTCGATGGTCCGGCGGTTGTGGGTGATGATGATGAACTGCGTCTTCTCGGCGAGCCGTCGCAGCTCGGTCGCGAAGCGACCCACGTTCGACTCATCCAGCGCCGCGTCCACCTCGTCGAGGACGCAGATGGGAGAAGGATGCGCCGTGAGCAAGGCGAACAGCAGCGCCACAGCCGTCAGCGAGCGCTCACCGCCCGACATCAGCGCGAGGCTCGTGATTTTCTTGCCGGGAGGCTGCGCTTCGATCTCGACGCCCGGCAAATCGTCGCCGCTCGCCGCGGTGAGCGTCAGCCGGGCGTGCCCGCCGCCGAAGAACGTGGCGAAGAACCGCTCGAACTCCCGGTTGACCTGCTTGAACGTGCTTCGGAAGCGGTCGCGGATCACCGTCTCCAATTCCTTGATGGCCTGCCGGAGCTGGCTCTCGGCTTCGGTGAGGTCGGCGACCTGCGACGTCAGGAAGTCGTAGCGCTCCTTGCTCTCCGCGTAGTCGGCCTCCGCCTGCTCGTTGACGGGGCCGAGAGCGCGAATCTGCGCACGCAGGTCGGCGATGCGCTCGCGAATCTGGGCGGCGTCCACCTGCGCGCCCCCGCGGATGGGCGGCAGACCCGGGGTCTGCGTCTCGGAGGCGTCGTCTCGCATCCACGCGGGTACGCCGTCATCGCCATCGCGCTCGTCTTTTCCGACCGCGGGTGCAGCCCGTCGGACGTCGCCGTCGTCGGTGGCCACGAAGCCCTCGGCTTCCAGGCTGGCCCGCACGGTCTCGAGCTCCTCGAGCCTGACGCGCACGTCGTTCTCGGCGTCCAGAAGCGCCCGTTCGGCCGTGAGCGCCGCCGCTTGCGCCTGCGCCAGCTCCTGCCCGAGCGACCGCTCGCGCGAGTCGAGCTGCGCCAGCTCCTGCCGGGCGGGATCCAGCTCTTGCCGCAGCCCTTCCCAGTCCGCCGCGCGGTCGCTGCGAGCCCGCTGGTCCGCGGCGAGCCGCCGCTCGAGGGCTTCGAGCTCCTGAGCGATGCGGGCGAGCTGCTGCTCCTTCTGGTCCCGCTGCGCCTCCAGCCGCCGGCGCGCCGACGCCAGCGTCGCATGCATCTGCCGCAACGACCGCAGTTCTGCGTCGACGCGGGCGACCTCGCCCGCCGCCTCAGCCACCAGCCGGTCGAGCGGCTCGCGGTCGCGTTCGACCTCCGCGAGACGGGCCCGCGTTTCCTCGAGCGCGGCCGCGGCCGCATCCGCCGCCTGGTCGCGCTCCCGCCGCTCCCGCTCGAGCGACGTCTGTCGCTCCACGACCTCGGCGCGCTCCGCGAGCAGACGCGCAATCTCGCTCTGCGCCAACCGCAGCCTGCCCCGATACTCGGGGAGGCGCGACCGGCACTCGGCGAGCGACGCCTCGGCGTCCACCTGCTGCCGATGGAGGGTCTCCAGATGGCGCACGCGGTCCACCAGCGTCGCCTCCAGCTCTTGAAGGGCGCGCTGGGCCTCCCGCAGCGCCGCCTCTCGCTCGAGAAGCTGCGGCCGTAGCCGCGCCAGCTCGCGGGGGATATCGTCGAGCTCGCGCTGCCGCTGTAGCGTCTCGGTCACGACGCGCGAACTGCCGGCGCTCAGCGCGCCGTTGGGGCGAATCAGCACACCGTCGAGAGTGACGGCGCTCACGCCGAGCCCTCGCCGCAGCACGGAGTGCGCGGCCGCGAGACTCTCCACGACGACGGTGCGGCCGAGCAGCGTGTCGACGAGCGGCCGATAGGGCGCGTCGCAGCGCACGAACTGCGCGGCGTTGCCGACAATCCCCCGCTCGCGAGGAATGTTCATCGCCGGCGCGGCCTTGAACGAGTCCATGGCAATGACCGTGGCGCGGCCGTTGTCGCCGCTCAGAAGCAGCTCGATGGCGGCGAGCGCGTCCGCGTTCCGCTCGACGACGACCGCGTAGAGGTGGTCGGCCAGCGCAGCCTCGATGGCTCGCTCGAAGCCCGCCTGAACCTTCACGAGCTGGCCCACGAGGCCGACCATGTTCTCGATGATCCGCTCTTCGGGGAACCCCTCCTGGTGGTAGAGCCCGCCCGCGGCCAACAGCATCCGGATGCCCATGTCCGGGGCCGGAGGTTTCACTTCGATCCGCCCGAGCACATCGAGCCGCACCTCCAGCGACTCCACCCGTGAGCGCAGCCGGCGGACCTCGGACTCCAGCGCCTCGACCTGGGAGCGCGCCTCCTGCGCCCACCGTTCCAGCGTCTCGCGGTCGAGGACACCCGACCGGATCGCGTCGCTCAGGGGCAGCGCCTCGTTGCGCAGGCGGTGATACTCACGCGCCCAGTCCGCGAGCCGCGCGAGCAGCGTCTGCCGTTCGGCCCGCCGTTCGTCCAATGCGCGGTCGATGCGCTTCGCCTCGGCGGCGAGCGCTTCCAGCCTCGCGCGCGCCTCCGACGCCGCCGCGCGCTCCCGCGCGGCCTGGCGTTCGAGCTCCGCCTCGCGGCGCCGCAGCGCCGAGCGCTCCTCCTCGAGCGCGGCCAGCGCCTTCCGCTCCTCCTCCAACCTCTGGTTCGCCGCCGCGAGCGCTGCCGCAAGCTCGGCCTCGCGACGCGCGTCCTCGGGCGCGGCCGTCGACTTGAGCTCGGCGGCGATCTGCTCCAGGTCGGAGGAAAGCTCATGGCGGCGGGACAGGAGCAAGCGTCGCCGCTCCTCATCGAGGGCGATGCGACGCTCGAGCTCCCGGAGTTCCTGCTCGACGCTCTGAAACGCCCGTTCCCGCCGCTGGATGTCGGCGCGCAGGCGCTCGATGGCCTGTCGCAGCGCCTGCAGCCCCTCCTCGAAGCGCTCGACGCGGAGGCGCGCCTCGTCGAACTCGCGCTGGCGGTCGTCGCGGGCGCGCCGGGCGTCCTCTACGGCCTGGGTCGCCTCCTGCCAGAGGTGCGCGTACCAGACGTGCAGCAGTTGGGCGAGCTCCGCGCTGAGGCGCGCGTGGAGCGCCGCGCGCGAGGCCTGCTTCTCCAGCTGCGTGAGGCGGGGCCGGATCTCCGCGACGAGCAGTTGGACCCGCTCCAGGTTCTCGCGGGTCGCGGCGAGCCGGTCGCGCGCTTCGTCGAGCTTCGCCCGGTACAGCCGCACATCCGCCGCCTCTTCGATGAGCGTCCGCCGGTCGTCGGGGCGCAGGCTCAGCACCTGCTCGACGAGGCCCTGGCCCATGAACGCGTAGCTGTTCTGCCCTACTTGCGCCCGGAGGAACAGGTCCTGCACGTCCCGGTAGCGCACGCGGGAGCGGTTGATGTAGTACTCGTTCTCGCCGCTGCGGAACGCGCGCCGCGTGACCACGACTTCCGAGAAGTCGACAGGAAGCCAGCCGTCGGTGTTGTCGAGGGTAATGCTGACCTCGGCCAGCCCGGCAGGACCTCGCTTCGCGGAGCCGGTGAAGATGATGTCCTCCGTTCGGGACACGCGGAGGCTGCGCCGGGCGGGCTCGCCCAGCACCCAGCGAATCGCTTCCGACACGTTGGACTTCCCGACGCCGTTCGGGCCGACGATGGCGGTGACGCCCGGCCCGAATTCGAAGGAGGTTTTGTTGGCGAAGCTCTTGAAGCCCTGCAGCTCCAGCCGCTTCAGGTACATCCGCTACTCGCTCTTCTGTCCTGCTCCCGCTTCCTTTCGTTCCAGCGCTTCCAGGGCGATCCTCGCCGCCGCCTTCTCGGCCTGCTGCTTGCTTCGGCCCTCGCCCGAGCCCAACACCTCGCCTCCCACGCTTACCTCGACGGTGAACCGCCGGGCGTGGTCCGGCCCTTCGATGCGCACCGTGCGATACGTCGGCGTGATCTGCCAGTGAGACTGCACGTACTCCTGAAGCTGCGACTTCGGATCCGCGGGCACCCGGCGCTCCCGAACCGACACGAGCTCGGGCCCCAGCGCCTCGAACACGAACCGCTCGACGGCGTCGAGCCCCTGGTCGAGATACACGGCCCCCACGAGCGCCTCGAACGCGTGCGCGAGGTTCGTCGGCCGTTCCCTGCCGCCGGCGGCCTCCTCTCCCCGTCCCAGGCGCAGGTAGTCGCCGAGTCGCAACCGCGCCGCCGCCCGCGCGAGGGTATCGCGCCGGACCAGGTGGGCGCGCAGCTCGGTGAGCCGGCCCTCGTCTACGTCAGGGTACTCCTGATAGAGGAGCTTCCCGATCACGAGGCCGAGCGCTGCGTCACCCAGAAACTCCAGCCGCTCGTTGGACCCGACGTCCAGCCCCGGGTTTTCGTTGACGTAGCTCGTGTGGACGAGCGCCTGGCGCAACAGCGCACGGTTCTTGAACCGTATCCCGATTGCCCGCTCCAACTCACTCAGCTCGTCCGGCAATTTGGCACCCTGATCTCTGCGCCGGGCGGCGATCGGGCGGGCGCAGGGCCGCCACGGCGCGGTTCGGCAGCGGAGCGCCGCATCAGGGAGACGCCTCGTCGATCCCGCGACCGGGAGCCGAGTTTCGGGGACTCGCCAACGGGCAGGGGGCATGGGCTCCTTCCCGCGCGGCGCTGGGCGTCCGTCTCGGCGCGATGATAGGCGCGCCTCCCACGCAAGTCAAGGCGACGCCACGCCTATAATGCGTCCGATGTCCACCGCCACCATGCTGCGCGACCGCCTTCTCGCGGTTCTTCCGCCGGATCAGCGCGTTCTGGCCGAAACAGCCATGGAGACATGCGCCTCCCGGGGATACCCGCTCTTCGCCGTGGGAGGGGCCATCCGGGACCTTTTGCTCGGCCGCTCCGTTACGGACCTCGACCTGGTCGTCGAAGGCCCGGCCATGGAGGTGGCCGCCGCCGTCGCGAGCGCCTGCCGCGCCCGGCTCGTCGCTCATCCGCGATTCGGGACGGCGTCGCTCCAGACAGCGGCGGGCCGCGTAGACCTGGTGACCGCCCGCAGCGAACGCTATCCCCATCCGGGCGCCCTTCCTGTGGTCGAGCCCGCCGGAATCGAGGACGACCTCGCGCGACGAGACTTCACCATTCACGCCATGGCTGTCCGGCTGTGGCCGGAGCCGGACGAGTTCCTCGACCCGTTCGGAGGCCGAGCGGACCTCGAAGCGCGCCTCATCCGCGTCCTGCACGACGCCTCGTTCCGGGACGACGCCACGCGGGCGCTGCGGGCGTTCCGGTACGCGGCGCGGCTGGACTTCGCCGTCGAGCCGCACACCCTCGACCTCGTGCGCCGGGACGCGGTGTACCTCAGGCGCATCTCGCCGGCGCGATTGCGGCGGGAATTCGCGCTCATCTTCGAAG
>DATLZC010000070.1:0-7240 GCA_035574215.1 Dehalococcoidia bacterium
CGAGTACGTCATCGTCGGCGTCCAGACCAACATCCCGTTCCACCTGCAGCTCCTGGAAGACGAGCGGTTCCTGCGGGGCGACATCCACACGGCGTTCCTCGACGAGGAGTTCCGGATGGCGCCCCTCGAGGACCACGACGGCAGCGACGACGTCGCCCTCATGGTTGCGGCCATCCTCACCCACCTGAAGAAGCGCCAGCCGACAGTCGAGTACGGACCGGTGGTGGCCGAAGGGTCCAACTGGCGGGCGGCCGGACGCTCGATGCAGATGCAGGGTCTTGCGTTGCGAGGGCGAGGATGGCTTCGAAGTACCGTCTGAAGCTGGAAGGACGCGAGTACGAGGTCGAGGTCGAGGAAGACGCCGACGGCTATCGCGTCCGCATCAACCCACCGCCGGGCAGGAAGCGGCTCACGCGATGGCGCCCCGTGTCGCTCGAGCGGGTGGGCGAGAGTGCCCGCTACTCTCTCATCCTCGACCAGAAGCCGTACGACCTCTTCGCGGAGGAGAACCCGCAGGGGTACCATGTAGTCATCGGCGCGCGCACCATCGCCGTGCAGAACGTCGACCGCAAGCGCCGCAGCCTCCGGGGTCCGGCCGCGGTCGAACCGGAAGCGGGCGAAGAGGGCGAATGGGTCCTCACCTCGCCCATGGCCGGCGTGGTCGTGCAGGTGATGGTCACGGTCGACCAGGAGGTCCAGGCGGGCGACGTGTTGCTGGTCGTCGAGGCCATGAAGATGCAGAACGAGCTGCGGGCCCGCCGCGGCGGACAGGTGAAAGCGATCTACGTCACGGAGGGCCAGCGGGTCGACCAGGGAACGCCGCTGCTCGTCGTCGTGTAGTCACCTAAAGGAGCTGAGACGATGCCGGTAGAGGCCTACGGACTGCGTCGGCGCACGAGCCTCTCGTTCGAGCAGGCGGACGCACGCGTCCGCGAGCTGCTCAAAGAGCAGGGCTTCGGCGTGCTCACTGAGATCGACGTGAAGGCGACGCTGAAACAGAAGCTCGACAAGGACTTCCGTCGTTATGTCATCCTCGGGGCCTGTAACCCTCCCCTCGCGTATCAGGCGCTTTCCGCCGAGACGGACATCGGCCTACTTCTCCCATGCAACGTCATCGTGTACGAGGATGGGGAAGGCGCTGTCGTCGCCGCGCTCGACCCGCTGCGCATGATGGAGCTCACCGGCAACCCTGCCCTGACCGAGGTGGCGTCGGAGGCGCGCCGCAGGCTTGAGGCCGTGTTAGACGCCCTCCCCGCTTGACCGCGCCGCGTCGCTCGTACATCCTGAGCCCGATGTTCCTCGCCCGCGTCTATGTGACGCTCAAGCCGACGGTCAACGATCCCCAGGGCCTGACCATCAAGGGCGGGCTGCACGCGCTCGGCTTTGCCGAGGTGGAGGATATCCGGGCCGGCAAATACCTCGAGCTCAGGCTCGCGACGTCGGACCGGGCCGAGGCCGAAGCTCGCGTCACCGATATGTGCCGGCGCCTGCTCGCCAACCCCGTGATCGAGGACTTCCGGTTCGAGATTGAGGAGCTCGCCGCCGTCTGAGGGCGTCAGCCGCTCAACGTCCCCTTGGTCGAGGCGGCCCGGCCCTGCAGCCGTGGTTCGATCCGCGTGGCGTCGCCCAGCGCCCGCCCGAGCGCCTTGAAGAGCGCTTCCGCCTTGTGGTGGTCGATGGCGCCGGCCAACACCCGCGCATAGACGCCGATGCCCGCCTCGCGCGCGAAGGCGTCGAGGAAGTGGGCGACGAGGTCGGTGGGCAGCTCGCCCACGGCGGCGCCGGACCAGCGCACCTCGCACACGGCGTAGCCCCGCCCCGAGATATCGACCGCCACGGACGCCAGCGCTTCGTCCAGCGGCACCGTGCGGTCCGCCATGCGGACGATGCCCGCGCGGTCGCCGAGCGCCTCCGCGAAGGCCCGACCGAGCGCGATGCCCGTGTCTTCGACGGTGTGGTGCGGGTCCACGGCGAGGTCGCCTTTCGCGGTTATCCGCAGATCGAACAGCCCGTGCTTGCCGAGTTGCTCGAGGAGATGGTCGAACATCCCGATGCCCGTGCTGGCCGACGCTTCACCCGAGCCGTCGAGGGCGAGATCGACCTCGATCTGCGTCTCGCGCGTCTCCCGCTTGACCTGCGCCCTGCGCGGCGCCCCTTCACCGGCCATCCGTCTCTCCTGCCGCTCGCAACGCCTGCGCCACCCGTTCGCTCTGCCCCGGTGCGGGAACGCTGATCCGGAGGCAGTCGTCGATGGGCGGCCTGTCGAAGTATCGGACGAAGACGCCCTTGTGGGCCAGCGCGTCTCGGACGTCGCGCGCGTCGCGCCCCCGAAGCCTGCAGAGCACGAAGTTGGCGCTCGATGGGTACACGGTGACCCAGGGGATATCGGCGAGCAGCGACGCCAGACGCTCCCGCTCCGACACGATGGCGCGAACGCGCTCCATCAGCGTCTCCCGGTCGTCGAGCGCGGCGACGGCGGCGACCTGGGCCGCAACGCTCACGTTGTACGGCTGCTTGATGCGCATCAGCACGCGGGACAGCGCCGGCGCCATCACTCCGTATCCGACCCGGAGGCCTGCGAGCCCGGCCCACTTGCTGAAGGTGCGCAACACAACGAGGTTGGGCCGTTCGGCCGTCAGGTGGACCACGCTCTCGCCGGCGAATTCGGCGTAAGCCTCGTCGACCACGACCAGCGCGCCCGAATCGAGCAGCCGCTCGATGTCCTCCCGGGGGCAGGAATTGCCCGTGGGGTTGTTCGGGGACGCTACAAACACCGCCTTCGCGCCGGAGGCGAGCCTGGCGACGGCGTCGACATCGATCGCGAAGTCCTCGCGACGCGGCGCCTCCACAACGTGCGCCCCGGCGATCCGCGCGAGAAAGGCGTACATGCCGAACGTGGGGGGACAATCGACGACGGCGTCGCCCGGTGTCACGACCGCGCGCAGCACGAGGTCGATGAGCTCATCGCTCCCTGCGCCAGCGACGATGGCCTCCGGCGGAGCGCCGACGTACTCGGCCAGACGCTCACGCAGCTTCGTCTGCGCCGGGTCGGGGTAATAGTGGTAGTTGGTCTCTCCGCGGAGCGCCTCGAGCGCCCTGGGTGAGGGCCCGAACGGATTCTCGTTCCCGTCCAACTTGAGGATGTCCGCCTCGGCCACGCCCAGGCGCTCGGCCCTGACGTCCGGCGGCTCGACGGGTTCGTAGCCCGCCAGGTCCCGCAGGTCCGGCCGAACGAGGCTCAGCACGTCGAACGACGCCGTTCTCGCCATCTGCGTCGCGTACCTTTCTCCGCGGAAGGTCCCCGAATTCTAGGGGTCGCGTTCGAAGCGCCGCAAACGAGCGGCGGTCACGGCTCGATACGGTATTCGATGGAGCGGGCGTGGCCTGCGAACCCTTCGAACCGGGCGATGATCGCTGCGGGCCTCCCCAGCCGCTCGAGGACGTCGCGGCCGACCTCGACGACGCTCATCGCCTTCAGGAAGTGATGCACCCCGAGCGGGGACGCGAAGCGCGCCGTACCCACCGTCGGCATGGTGTGGCTCGGGCCTGCCGTGTAGTCCCCCAGCGACTCGGGCGAGGCCTCGCCGACGAACACGGCGCCGGCGTTCCGCACCTGCGAGACGCGCTGGCGGGAGTCCCGCGTCAGCAGGCAGAGGTGCTCGGGGGCATATTCGTTCGCGAGCGCGATCGCCTCGTCGATGGACGCCACCACGACCGCCCCGCCGCGCGCCTCGAAGGAGGCCCGCGCCACTGCGCCCCGTGGCAGGTCGGCGAGCTGCGCTTCCACCTCTGCGGCCACACGTTCGGCGAGTGTGCGCGACGTCGTGATGAGGATGGGCGACGCGAGCTCGTCGTGCTCGGCCTGCGCGATGAGGTCGGCAGCGCACAGCCGCGGGTCCGCCGATTCGTCCGCGATCACGATGGTCTCGCTCGGACCGTAGAGGGCGTCGATGCCGACGTCGCCGAACACCTCCTTCTTCGCGACCGTCACGAAGATGTTCCCCGGGCCGCACACGATGTCGACCCGCGGCACCGACTCGGTGCCGTAGGCCATGGCCGCGATGGCCTGAGCGCCGCCCAAACGGAAGACCCTGTCGGCGCCCGCCAGGTCGGCGGCCACGAGCTTGACGGGCGCGACGCGGCCGTCCGGCTCGCACGGCGTGCAGAGCACGACCTCGGGCACGCCCGCCGCGCGCGCCGGCGCCACTGTGTGGATGACCGACGACGGGTACACGGCGCCCCGCTGCGAGGGCACGTACACACCCGCGCGGTCGACCGGGCGCACGACGCTGCCCACGCCGTCGAGCGAGAACGAACGCGCGGCGTGCTCGCGCTGCGCCTCGTGGAACGCGCGCACGCGCTCCGCCGCGACTCTGAGCGCGTCGACGAGGGCTGAATCGACGTGGTCGTAGGCCGCCTGAATCTCGTCGCGGCCCACCTCGATCCGGTCGATGTCGGCGCCATCGAGGACGCGTGTGTAGTGGCGCAGCGCCTCGTCGCCGCGCTCGCGTACGTCAGCGATGATCCGCCGCACCGTGTCCTCGACGCTGAGTTCGGCCCCGAACACCTCTCGCGTGCGGCGCCGGACAGCCTCGGGAAGCTCGACCGTGGTCAGCGGCCGGCGACGGAGGAGCATGCGCCGTCCCTGGTCGGCGCCCTCGATGATGTTCACGACAGGTAGCTCCTCACGGTCTCGATGGAGCGCTCGCGAGCGGTATCGAAGAAGGCCTGCACGCGCTCGACGGTGACCTCACGCACGGTCTCGTCGAGCAGATCGGGGATTCTCGTCAGAAACTCGTCGAGCGCTTCGTCCGTCTCGACGCCGTATTCCCGGAGGTGGCGGCCGGCGATGAGCCGGAGGCGCGACCAATCCGGCGCCTGCCGGAGGATGTCCAGCGAGATGTCGCGCCACTTCACCAGCGTCTCGCGCTCCAGGAACTCGACCGCGATGTCGACGGTGCAGCGCTCGAGGGCCTCGCGGATCTCCTCGATGGCGGCCTCATCCTCCCGTTCGCGGCGGTCGAGCTCAAACTGGAGCACCCGATCCTTCACGTTCGCCAGGACATCGCCCTTCAAGGGCGAACGCTCCCCGAAGCACGGCCGGTAGACGTCCCGGATCCACTGTTCGTCGAGCACCAGGTGCGTGAGATATCCAGCCAGAAACGCCACCGTCGATGGGTTCAGACGCTCGGGGCGCGCCAGCTCGGGATACGCGCGGAACAGGTTCTCGACGCCGCTCTGTTCCTCGAACCGGTGCAGGTCGAAGAAGTGCGTGCGCTCCCGCTCCCAGCGCGTCAGCACCCGGATGTCGGGCGCCGTCGACCCCAGGTAATAGGCGCCCTCGTCCGCCGCGATTCTGGGATGCGCCAGCGCTCTCTGAAGCTGGCGAGCGAGCGTCATGTGCATGCCGATGGGCGGCATCACGGCCCTCCCGCCAGCGCTCCGGCCTGCACCGATGACCGGAAGCGCTCGACGATCTCATCGAACAGTTCGCCCCGTTTCCCGGGCGGCCGCGCCGCGGGGCCGATCAGGCACGCGGTCGACTCGAGGATCGTCTCGAGAATCTTCAGGCGGTTCGCGCGGAACGAGCTGCCCGTTTCGGTGCCTTCCACGAGGATCTCCGCGTCCTCGGGCACGAACGCTTCCGAAGCGCCCGTGACCGGGATGACGCGATATCGTCCTAGCCGGCGGTCGCGGGCGAAGTGGTCCGCGATGTTCGCGTACTCCGAGGCCACCCTCACGATCCGGACGCCGTGGTCCCGCCAGTGGGCCAGCGCCTCTTCCAGCGTGGCCGCCGGCACGCTCTCGTGCACGGCGGCGGCCACCACGTACCGCGACCGGCGCAGGTCGACCAGCTCGCGCACCGGGCTCGACGGGAACTGATACAGGTGCGAGAGGAGCCAGTCGCGGCCCGTGATCGCCAGGTCGAACTGACCCAACGCCACCTGTTGCGGCATATCCTGCGGCCGAATGACCTTGACCTCGACGCCTGGCACATCCGCGCGCAGTCGTCGCTCGGGCGTCTCGCCGTAGCCCTCGACGCGGATCCCGGCGTCCCGGAGCGCCTCCACGGTGTGACGCTGGGCATGGCCGTCGGGCAGGGCGATGCGGAACACGTCGCGGGGTGGCTCCGGGCCGCCGTCAGCGAGGTCCAGACGCGATGGGAACGTGAACGGCGGGGGCGTCGCGCGGCCCCCCTTGGCCAGCAAGGGGCCCAGCACGGCCGAGAGGCGCTTCTCCGCCAGCGAGCGGCGGTTCGCCACCAGCCACGCCGAGCTCTCGAGCACAGTGTGGAGCTCTCGGAGTCCGGCCCGCTTGAGCGCGCCGTCGGACACGGCGACGAGCGCCACATCCGCATCCTCAGGGGGATAGGCCTCCGCGGCGCCCCACACCGGGAACACCCGGTACCGGGGCAGGCGCAACGCCACCGCCATCGCTTCGGCGATGTTGGGATGCTGCGTCACGATGCGCACGCCCGTCGGGGGTACGTGCGACCGCTCCGGGGCCGCCACGACCAGCCGCGACCGTCCGAACCCGAGGTCGCGCAACGGCACGAGCCCCTCGTTCGGGTATCGAATGAGATGCTCGCGAATCCACGCCAGGTCGCAGATCCCCACGTCGTAGTTCCCCAGGGCGACCTGCACGGGAATGTCCTCCTCGCGGAAGACGCGAAACGCGACGCCGCGGTCGTCGAGAACGAAGCGGAGCTCGCGGGCTCCCGACGCGTAGCCGGGAAGCGGGAGGCCGCTCCGTTCCAGCAACGCGGCCGTCGGCCCGCGGAGCTCGCCGCGGGGCAGCGCGACCCGGATCACCCGAGACCTCCCAACGCGCTCGCCACGTCGTCGAGCGAGGCGCAACGCCGCGGCACGCCGCCCGACCACGGACTCAGCGCATAGCCGTCGGCCTCGACTGCGAGACGCCACGTTGGCGTCCGGCTGGAATCGGCCGTGAGCCACGCAATGCATCCGCGCTCGCGCAACCCGTCGGCGGCGCGCAGGGCGGCGGCGATGGAGGACGCGTCCGAGCCCGCCGGCTCGACCAGCACCGCGGGCCCCGTCGGTCTCCCAGTGGACGGCGTGACCAGCGCCATCAGCGGCTCCAGTTCGAACGCGAATCCGGACGCGGGCACTGGCCGGCCGTGGACGAGCTCGATGAGGTGGTCGTACCGCCCGCCTCCGCCGAGCCTGCGTCCGTCGCGCTCGAATCGGAACACGAGACCGGAGTAGTACTCGAACCGTCG
>DATLZC010000071.1:0-11942 GCA_035574215.1 Dehalococcoidia bacterium
TTATGGTATCCTAAGCGGCGAGGGCCCAGGCTCCCGGAGGCCTCGTCTGGACTGCCCACAGATGAGTCACCGGGTCGGGCCCTTTGTGTTGGGCCGCGGGCGGCGCCATCTCCCACACGCCGCCCGCGACCGGCTGTCCCCGTGGCGGGGACGTCCTTCCCGGCGGGGAAGGACGCGTTCGGCTAGACAGGCACCTCCTTTCCGTTCAGATTTGCCGTCGCTTCCCTCAGCGCGCGGCCACCGTGCGCCTCAGGAAGGTGGGCAGCTCCGTGTCGTGCGGGTCGGGGAGCCGCTCGATGGCGTCCCCGGCCGGCGGCCGCGTGTGGACGGCGTGGTCGTCCTCCTGCGCCGTCACGAGCTGCGGCCGGGCGAACCCGGTCGCGATTACCGTCACCTTCACCTCGTCGCCGAGCTCGGGGTCCACGGCCGTGCCGAAGATGATCTCCGCCTCCGGGTCCACGACCTCGTAGATGGCCTGCGCCGCTTCATTCAGCTCCTGCAGCGTCAGGTTCTTCGCGCCCGTCACGTTGAACAGCACGCCCTTCGCGCCGGCGATGTTCACGTCCAGCAGCGGGCTCTGGATGGCGGCGCGGGCGGCGTCCGCGGCTCGGCGTTCGCCTCGCCCGCGGCCGATGGCCAGCAGCGCAGGGCCGGCGCAGCTCATGATCTTCCGCACGTCCGCGAAGTCGAGGTTGATCTCCCCCGGCAGCGTGATGATGTCCGAGATGCCCCGGATCCCCTGCAGCAGGATGTCGTCGGCCATGCGGAACGCCTGCTCGACCGTGACCGAGGGGTCGCACAGGGTGAGGAGCCGGTCGTTCGGAATGACGATCAGTGTGTCGACCTTCTCCTGGAGCCGCTGGATGCCTTCCTCGGCCTGACGCCGGCGCTTGGCGCCCTCGAAGCTGAACGGCTTGGTGACCACCCCGATGGTCAGCGCGCCGACTTCCCGGGCGACCTCGGCGACGATGGGCGAGGCCCCGGTGCCGGTGCCGCCGCCCATGCCGGCGGTGACGAATACCATCTCGGCTCCGCGCACCGCCTCCAGGAGCTCCTCGCGGTTCTCCTCAGCGGCGCGTTCGCCCTTTTGCGGGTCGCCGCCGACGCCGAGCCCGCGGGTGAGCCGGTCGCCGATGCGAATCCTGACGTCGGCTTCACAGTGAGCCAGCGCCTGCAAGTCCGTGTTCACCGCCACGAACTCGACGCCGGGGATGTGCTCGGCGATCATGCGGTTCACGGCGTTGCATCCGCCGCCGCCGACGCCCACGACTTTGATCGGGGGCAGCCCGTCTGTGCCGTCCTTCCGCTGCGTCATACGTTCCTCCTTCTCGAGATTGAGGAACAAGACGACTGGAACAGGGAATCCGCCTCGTGCGGAGTGCGGGCGCAGGCCGCGCCCGTCCGCCATCCCACCACCGTCCTTGTTCCGGGTTCCCGCTTCATGTCGGCCCTCGCCTCACTCGGGCAAGAGGATGCGCGCCCAGTTGCTGAACCGCCGCCACCAGCCGCTCGCCATGAAGGTGGGCCGGCGCCGGTTCGACCAGGCCATCGCCTCTTCTTCGCGCACGATCCACTGCAGCAGGCCGACGCTGGTCGCGTACGCCGGGTCCGTCAGCGCGTCGGTCAACCCGTGCAGGTTCCGGGGCACGCCGATGCGCGCCGGCAGCCCCGTCACCTGCTCGGCCAGCTTCTCGATGCCGGCGAGCTTCGCCGTACCTCCCGTCAACACGAGGCCTGCGGACACGATGTCGTCGTGCACCGCCCGCTTGACCTCGGTCATCACCATCTCGATGATCTCCTCCACCCGCGCCTGGATGACCTCGCAGATCCGGCGGCGGGACACCTTCTTCTGGGACTCGCTCCCGAACGCCGCCAGCTCGACCTCCTCTTCCGGATCGACCGAGCTGGGGAGACAGTGTCCGAACCGCTCCTTCGCCACCTCCGCCGACTGGTACGGGCATCGCAGGCCGACCACCAGGTCGCGGGTGATGTGCGTGCCGCCGACCGGCAGCACCGCGACGTGGTAGACGCTCCCCTCGAGGAACAGGGCGATGTCGGTGGTGCCGCCGCCGATGTCCACCAGGACGACGCCTTCCTCCTTCTCCTCCTGCTGGAGGACGGCCTCGGCGGCCGCCAGCGGCTCCAGGACGAGCCCGTCCACCTGCACGCCCACGTTCTCCACGCACTGCGTCAGGTTCTGCATCGCGGTCTCGAGGCCGGTCACGATGTGCGTCTCGACGTCCAGCCGCTGGCCGTACATGCCGAGCGGGTCGGTCACGTGGTCCTGGCCGTCGACCACGTAGTAGCGGGGCACGACGTGCAGGATCTGGCGGTTCGTCGGAATGCTCACGATACGGGCGCCGTCGATGGCCCGCGCGATGTCGTCGGCGGTGATGGGCCGCGCGCGGTCCGGGATGGCGACGATGCCGCGGTTGTTCAGGCACCCGATGTGGCTACCGGCGATCCCGACGTGGGCGGACAGGATGCGCGTGCCCGACGACCGCTGCGCCTTCTCGACGGAGACACGGATGGCGTCGGTGGCGTCGCGGATGTTCTCCACCATGCCTTTGCTGAGGCCGGCGGACGTCGCGATGCCGACGCCGAGGATGCGCAGCTCGGCGTCGCCCGTCACCTCGCCGACGACCGTGACCACCTTGGTCGTACCCACATCGATCGCGGCGTACGTGCCACCCTTCACGCGGTCCGACCTCCTCTCACCGGAACGACAGTCTGTCGCCGAACCGAAGGTCCACGGCCTGGACCCCAAGCCCTTCCCGGTCTGCTTCGGCCAGCAGCGCTTCCAGCGCCGCCAGCTTGTAGTCCATGTCTCGCGAGTCGCCGAAGGTCACGCGCAGGCCGCCGTCCAGCACCGCGGTCAGCCCGTCGCGCTGGCGGTACTCCCAGCGTTGGATGCGCGCCCCGAGGGCGTCGGCGCGCCCGGTCAGCGTGCGCACCAGCTCGACGGCGCCGGGGTCCACGCGGTCTCCCGGTTTCGGCGCCTCGACGGCGTCGGTGTTGACGATCACGGGCGCCCCCTCGTCCGGCAGGGTACGGTCGAGCACGTAGCCGTTCGTGTCGATGGCGTACCGGCGCCCCTGCACCTGCCACAGCGCCCACGCTTCTCGCTCGACGACCCGGATGCGGACTGCATTGAGCCCCACGCGCTGCGCCTGCGCGTCCGCCACGTTGGGGAGCGCCAGCACCCGTGCCCGCGCGCCCGCGAGGTCGAGGTCGAAGACGTTCTGGCCGAGCAGCCCCGAAGCCTCGCGTACGGCCTGCGGGTCCAGCGATTTCGCCCCGACCACCCGCACTTCGGTGACGGTGAAGTAGGGCGACTTCAGGAGCCACACGGCCGCGCCCGCGACTGCGGCCAGCGTCGCGAGCAGCAGCGCCCCGCGCAGTCCCGGCAGGGGGATGCGCCAGGCGCCCTCCTTCTGGGCCCTGGCGGCGCCACGGCGGCCCGTGGTCGCGCGGGCGTACGTTCCGTAGGTCGGCGCGATGGGGCGGCGAGCTCGGCGCGCTTCAGCCATCGAAGCCCTCCCCCACCAGCGTCACCTCGAGTTCCAGCTCGACGCCGAAGCGCTCCCGGACGCGCTCGCGGGCGAGCCGGATGAGCGCGTACACGTCGGCGGCCCGGGCCTGGCCCACGTTCACGAAGAAGTTGCAATGCTTCTCGGAAATCTGGGCGTCGCCGATCCGGTGGCCCCGAAGCCCGACGGCGTCGATGAGCTTCCAGGCGGGCCCGTCGGATGGATTCTTGAACACGGAGCCGGCGTTCCGGCCGCGCGGCTGCGCCGCCAGCCGCTTCGCGTCGAGCTCGGCGATCCGCTGGTCGAGCGCGCGGGCGTCCCCTTCCCAGAGCACGAGCGTCGCGTCCAGCACGACCTTGTCCCGAAAGATCCCGCGCGTGAGGGCGCTCCCCCGGTAGACGAGGTCGAGGTCCTCCGCCGGCACCCGCTGGGCGCGATCAGAGCCGTTGATCAGCGTGACCTCCCGCAGGGCGTCGGCCAGGCATCCCCCGTAGGCGCCCGCGTTGTAGACGACCGCGCCCCCGAGCGTGCCCGGAATGCCGCTCGCCCACTCGATGCCGGCGAGCCCCAGCCGCGCCATGCCGCGGGCCAGCGCGGCGAAGCTCACCCCCGATTCGGCGGTGACGGCCACGCGTCCCTCCCCCAGCGGCTGCGGCTGACCCACGCGCCGCGCCTCGTTCGCGACGGTCACCCCGCGGACGCCTCCGTCGCCCACGAGGATGTTGGAGCCGGACCCGAGCACGAAGCAGGGCGCGCCGGCGTCGCGCGCCGCCGCTACGACACGCCGCAGGTCCTCGGCCGAACGCGCGATCACGAACACGTCGGCGGGGCCGCCGATCCCGAACGTGGTGTGCCGGCTCAGCGGCTCGTCCCGGCGCACATCCAGGCCCAGCCGTTCGAGCGTCGCCGCGACCCGTTCGTACCCGCTCATCCGTGATTCCCCGCTCCCGCCATCGAGCGAAGCCGCTCTAAGACCATCGGCCCCACGCGGTCGACGTCGCCCGCCCCGATGGTCATGAAGACGTCGCCCGCGCGCAGCTCCGACGCGATGCGCTCGGCGGCCTCGTCGAACGTCGCCACGTAGGTCGCCGGTGGTTGGGTGACGGCCTCCGCGAGATCCCGGCCCGTGAGGCCCTCGTCCGGCCGCTCCCGCGCGGCGTACGTTTCGAGGATGAACAGGCGGTCGACGTCTCCGAAGCATCCCCGGAACTCGTCCAGCAGGTACCGCGTGCGCGTGTACGTGTGGGGCTGGAACACCGCGACGATGCGACGGCCGGGGAAGCGCACGCGCGCGGCGGCCACGGTCGCGCGGATCTCCGTCGGGTGGTGCGCGAAGTCGTCCACGACGGCGACGCCGCCCGCCTCGCCCAGGAATTCGAACCGCCGGTGCACGCCCCGGTACGCCGCGACGGCCTCGCGGACCTGCTCCACCGTCAGGCCCAGCGCCAGTCCCGCCACGATGGCCGCGAGAGCGTTGCTCACGTTGTGCTCACCGGGGATCCGCGTGCGGAACGGCCCTACCTCGACGCCGTCGCGCACCACCCGGAAGTCGAACCCGCCGTCCGGGTTGGGCTCCAGGGCGCGCGCCGACCACATCGCCTGCGCGCGCAGTCCGTACGTCTCGATGCGCTGTGCGCGAAGCGGATGCCCGGGAGCGCCACCCGCCGTCACGAGCCGCTCGACCGCGGGGCTGTCGACGCACGGAATCAGACAGCCGCGTTCGGGCACCGCCGCCATGAACTGCGCGAATTCATCGACCATGCGCTCGAACGTCCCGAAGTACTCGAGGTGGTCGGGCTCGATGTTGGTGACGATGGCGACGTCCGGGCGATACGCCAGGAAGGCCGAGTCGTACTCATCGGCCTCGACGACGATATGAGGTCCTTCGCCCGGCGCCGCGTTGGAGCCGAGGTCGCGCACCTCGCCGCCGACCAGATACGTCGGCGCCAGATGCGCCCGCACCAGCATGTACGCCACGAGGCCCGTCGTCGTGGTCTTCCCGTGGGTGCCCGCGACGGCGACGCCGATGCGGCCCTCCATGAGGCGCGCCACCATCTCGGCCCGCTTGAGCACCGGGATGCCCCGGCGCCGGGCTTCGGCGATCTCCGGGTTGTCTTCCTTCGCCGCCGACGTGGCGACCACCAGCTCGGCGTCGCCGACGTGCCCCGGCGCGTGACCCAGATACGCCGCGAGCCCCAATGACTGGAGGGCGTCGATGACGGGCGAGCGCTTGAGGTCGGAGCCGCTCACCTGGTGGCCCCGGGCCAGCAGGATGCGGGCGATGGCGGACATGTGCGCGCCGCCCACGCCGACGAGGTGCACCCGCTTGGGTATGGCTCCGCTCACGCGGCCACCTCCATCAAGAGCTCCGCGATCCGCTCCGCAGCGTCGGGGCGCGCGAGTGCGCGGGCCGCCGCCGCCATGGCCTGCAACCGCGGCGGATCGTCCAACAGCGCGATCGCGAGCTGCGACAGTTCGCCCAGCCGCGGCTGTGGAAGGACGACCGCGGCGCCCTTCGACGCCAGATATTCGGCGTTGGGCGTCTGGTCGTGCCCGTCGAACACGCCGGGCACGAGGATGGCGGGCAGGCCCGCGGCGGGGAGCTCCCCGAGCACGGCGGCGCCGGCCCGCGTCACTGCGAGGTCTGCCGCCTTCATCGCGGCCGGCAGCTCCCGCACGTACGCCGCCGGCCGGTAGCGTTCGCGCAGCCCCTCGGGAAGCGCATCGCGCACCCGGAGGGCCGAGTCCTCGTCCGCCTGCCCCGTCACGTGCACGATGACGGCGCGCTCCACGAGCGGCCGCAGTTGCGCGAACACGGCCTCGTTAATCGCGTGCGCGCCGAGACTGCCGCCGTAGACCAGCAGGACCTTCGCGTCGGCCGGCAAGCCGAGACGCCGGCGCGCCTCCTCGCGCTCGACCGACCAGAAGTCGTCCCGCACGGGATAGCCGACCACCCGCGTCTTGTCTCGCGGGAGATGGGCGAGCGCCGCCTCCGACGCCGTCGCCATTCGGGTGGCGAGCCGGGCCAGCAGCCGCACGGCCCATCCCGGCCGGACGTCGGGCAAGAACACCACGAGCGGCAGCCGGAGCAGGCGCGCGGCGACGCCCACAGGGACGCTCGCGTAGCCGCCCGTCGCGAACACGACGTTGGGGCGCTCCCGTCTCAGAATGAGGAGCGCCTGGATCGACCCGAGCGCCAGCCGGGCCAGCCCGGCGAGTCCGCCGAGGAGCCCGACACGCACCTGGCCGCCGGCGACCGCCCGGAACGGCACGCCTTCAGCGGGGACGATGCGTTCGTCCATACGGCCCTTCACGCCGATGTAGAGCAACTCCACCGGCTCGGGGGCCGTCCGCTGGAGGGCCCGTCCGACGGCGAGGCCGGGGTAGACGTGCCCGCCGGTGCCGCCACCCGAAAGCGCCACCTTCAACCCGCTCCTCTCCGCCCGGCCGGTCGCGGCGGTCGCGTGCGCGACGACGTCGCGCGGCTCGGCCGGAACGGCTCGATCTTCGGCGTCTCTTTCCTGGGCGGCGCGCCGGTCGCGTATCGCGACACGCTGAGCAGCACGCCGACGCCCGCCAGCGTGGCCGCGAGCGCCGAGCCCCCGTAGCTCAGGAACGGCACCGGGATGCCGGTCAGCGGGATCGAGCGGGTGACGCCGCCCAGGTTGATCAGCGTCTGGAAGCCGAACCAGGTCACGATGCCCGCGGCCAGCAGCGCCCCGAAGTCGTCTCGCGCGCGCAGGACAATGCGAAAGCCGCGGGCCAGGAGCAGCGCGAACAGGAAGACCACGGCCAGCGCGCCGATGAAGCCGAGCTCCTCGCCCAGGATGGCGAACGCGCCGTCGGTATGGGCGCCCGGCAGGTAGAAGAACTTCTGGCGGCTCGCGCCGAGGCCGAGGCCGCTCAGGCCACCGCTGCCCAGCGCGATGAGAAGCTGCAGCGTCTGATAGCCGCGCCCCGCCGGGTCCTGCTCCGCCGACGTAAACGCAAAAATGCGCTCCATGCGATAGCCGCCGCCTGCGAGCAGGAGCACCGCCGCCGTCACGGAGCCGATGGCCACGAGCGCCCCGATATGACTGAGGGACGCGCCCGCCAGGAAGAACAGCGTGAGCGTCGTGAGCACGATGATCGCGGCGGTCCCCGTGTCGGGCTGGAGCAGGATGAGCGCCGCCACGAACCCGACGAGCACCACAAAGGGGATCGTGCTGAGGGCGAGGCTCTGGATGGTGTGGCGTTTGCCCGCGAGCCACGCCGAGACGTAGATGATCAGCGCCAGCTTCGCGAACTCGCTCGGCTGCGCCGCCGGAAGCGGTCCGATGGCGATCCATCGCTGCGCGCCGTGGCGCTCGACGCCGATGCCGGGCACCAGGACGAGGATCAAGCCCACCAGCGCCACGAACATGAGCAAAGGGCTCATGATGCGCAGCAGGTGGTAGTCGGTCCGCATCAACGCCACCATGAGTCCCAGCCCCAGCGCGGCCCAGATGACCTGCCTGACGATGAAGTAGTTCGCGTCGTTGAACTCCAGCAGGCCGGTGGCGAAGCTCGAGGAGTACACCACGAGCAGCCCGACGACGAGCAGGGCCCCGACAGCCCCTATCACCCACAGGTCCGGCGTTCCGGCGTGCGCGCGGGCAGTGCGAATCGCCATGGTCACGCCTCCCGCCCTGCGAGCTCGCGCACCAGACGGCGGAAGTGGTCGCCGCGCTGCTCGAAATTGTCGTAGGCGTCGAAGCTGGTGCAGGCGGGCGAGAGCAGCACGACATCGCCCGGGCAGGCTTCGTCGCGGGCCGCCCGGACGGCCTCCTCGAGCGTCGTCACCCGCCGGATGGCTGGCCGTTCTTCGTACGCGACCTCGGCGGCCCGCGCTTCGAACGCCGCCTCCAGGAGGGGCGCCGCCTCGCCGAACAGGATCACCGCGTGGCAGCGTTCGAGGGCGTCGCGCACCAGGTCGTCCAGCGGCAGGTGCTTCTCGCGGCCGCCCAGGAGCAGGACCAGCGGCTCCTCGAACGACCGCATGCCCGCGCGGGTTCGCTCGGGCGTCGTCGCGATGCTGTCGTTGTAGTACTCCACGCCGTCGATTTCGGCGACGAATTCGAGCCGATGCGGGACCGGCTGGAACGTGCGCACCGCTTGTCCCATGGCGTCGGCGGGCAGCCCGCAGGCCGCGCCCACAGCCGCCGCCGCGACGACGTTCGCGACGTTGTGCTCGCCACGCAGGGGGATGGCGTTGACGGCGACCACCGGCTCCTCGACGCCGCCGCGCCGCACGGTCACGACGCCGTCGCGAATGGAGGCGCCGTCTCCTTCGATGCTCTCGCGCGCGCTGAACCACCACACCGCGCCCTTCGCGAGGGACGCCATCGCCGACGACTCCGCGTCGTCACGGTTGAGCACGGCGATGTCGCCGGGGCCCTGGTACGCCAGGATGTTGCGCTTGAGCTGGCGGTATTCGTCCCACGAGAAGCGGTCGAGGTGGTTCGGCGTGACATTCAAGACGCACGCGACCTGCGGGCTCCGGTCGGTGAGCTGGAGCTGTGTGTGGCTGATCTCGAGCACCACCGTCATCTCCGGCGTGATGCGGTCGAGCAGGTCCAGGAGCCCGACGCCGATGTTCCCGCCGACGACATGGGGGCGGCCCGCCGCCGCGAACATGGCGCCGACCAGCGAGGTCGTGGTCGTCTTACCGCTGCTGCCCGTGATGCCGACGATGGGCGCCGGGCAGAGCTCCATGAACAGCCGCGTCATGCTGCTGATGGGGATGCCGCGGCGGCGTGCCTCCTGCACCGCAGGGATGTCCAGCGGGACGCTCTGGGAGACGAACAGCAGGTCCGCGGACGCGACGTCCTCGGGCCGGTTGGCCCCGAGCGAGTACCGGACCGGAAGCCCCTCGAGACGCTGGAGGGCGGGTTGGAGGCGGTCGCCCGTTTTGGCGTCCGACGCCGTGACGTCGGCCCCGTGCGCCACGAGGAACCGCACGAGGTCGACCCCCTCGATCCCGAGCCCGAGAACGGTCACCCGCTTCCCCGCCAGAAAATCTCGATCAAGTGTCATATCACTTGCTCATTAGGCGTGTCAAGCGTCCGCGCGGCGCTTCAGGGCCCCTGCCCTGCCTGCGCGAAGCGCGGCGCGTCCGGCTCGACCCCGAGGTACGAGAGGATGCGCGGCGCCAGGTCGGCGAAGATGGGCGCCGCCACGGTGCCCCCGAACTCGCTGTCCTTCGGCTGGTCCAGCTTGATCAACATAATCATACGGGGCGCGTCCGCCGGCGCGAAGCCGACGAACGACGCGATGGTCGAATCGAGCGCGTAGCCCGTCGGAATCGACACCAGCGTCGTTCCCGTCTTGCCGCCGACGTGGTACCCGTCGACCCGGGCCAGGTGGTACGGCACGCCCTCGACGACGTCGTTCATGAGCTGCCGCATCACGCGCGATGTGCTCTCGCTGATCACCCGGCGCACCACGACCGGCTCGAACACCCGGTCGCCGTCCGGACCGTGCACCTCCTTGACAACGTGCGGCTGCATCAGGTTGCCGCCGTTGATGAGCGAGGCAACGACCGTGATCATCTGCAGCGGCGTGACCGCGATCCCTTGCCCGAAGCTGTTGGTCGCCAGGTCCGACTCCGACCAGCCTTCATCCTGATGCGTCCGGTAGAGGGCCAGCGCCTCGCCGCTCAACCCGGAGTTCAGGGGATCGCCGAAGCCGAACCGCTCGAGGTAGGAGTAGAAGTCGTGCGGCCCGATGAGGTCGACGGCCAGCCACACCGCGCCCGTGTTCAGGCTCCGCTGGAGGAGCTGGCGCACCGATGTGACGCCGTTGGCGCTGAAATCCCAGTTGGCGATGCGGTGCCCGCCCACGTACACGACGCCGGTGTCGACGTACGTGCTCTCGGGCGTCACCCGCCCGAGGTCGAGGGCGATGGCCGCCGTCACCGTCTTCATCACCGAGCCGGGCTCGTAGAGGTCCGTCACCGCCCGGTTGCGGAACAGGGATTGGTCGACATCGCCATCGAGGTTCAACGTCGAGAGCCGGAACGACGGCCGGCTCGCCATCGCGAGCACCTCGCCTGTGTTCGGGTCCATGACGATGATCGAGCCACCGGTGGCGCCATGCGCCGCCACCTGGCGGTCCAGCTCCTCCTCCACGAGCCGCTGGATGTATCGGTCGATGGTCAGCCGCACGTCCCCTCCGGGGATGGGGTCTTGGCCCGTCCGCCGGCCGAAGGGAATCGGGTTCCCTAAGCTGTCCCGCTCGAACGACAGCGTTCCCGGCACGCCGCCGAGCTCGCGGTCGTAGTCCGCCTCGACGCCGGTGAGGCCGACGTTGTCCTTCCCGATGAACCCGAGCAGGGCCGACGCGAGGTCGCCTTCGGGATAAAAGCGCTTCGACGTCTGGACGGCCTTCACGCCGGGCGGCTGGCGGTCGAGCAGCTCCAGGGTCTTGTCGTAGTCGAAGGCCCGGAGCAGCAGATAGTCTCCCTTCGTTTCCTTCCGCACCTCGGCGACGATGGCGTCGGCCGGCTTGCCGACGTAAGGTTCGAGAATGGCTGCGGCGCGGCGGGCGACGGCCTCGTCCTGCCAGGTCGCGCGGTCGACGTACACGTCGAAGGCGTCGATGGTGGTGGCCAGCGGGTAGCCGTTGCGGTCGAGGATGGCCCCGCGCGGCGCGCGCACCTGGACGAGCCCGAAGTGCTCATCGCGGGCCTCGGCCCGGTACTGCCCGTGGTCGACGAGCTGGATCTGGGCGAGGCGCGCGATGACGCCTGCGGTCCCGACGGCCAACGCGAGCGCCAGGGCCGCGAGGCGCCAGTTCAGCCGGTGACCGTTCCTCGCCATCCCGTGTTCCTCCTCGCGGGCGCCTCGAGGGGCGCCTCGTGGCGGCGGTCAGTAGAACGGAAGGAGGGCGCGCAGCGCTCCGCGCCACCACGGCTCCCGCGGCGGCTCCGGCGCAACGTCGTCCACCGGGGCGGGCTGGTAGCGCGTGGGGATGCCCTGGCGTTCCGGCACAGGCCGGTCCAGCTTCAGGTACACCGTACGCGCCGGAGGCACGAGCCCGAGCCGCTCGCGCGCCTCCCGGTCGATGCGGTCCAGGGAGGAAAGCTCCGCCACGTCCGCCTCCAGGTTGTGCACCTCCGCCTGCAGGGCCTCGCGCTGCCGTTCGAGCCGCTGGATCGCGAACCCGGTCGTCGTCGCGTCGCTGGTCTGGAGCACCTGCCAGAGGCTTGCGAGCACCAGAAGCGCCGCGGCGCCCGCGGCGACCGTGCGGAACCGCAGGCGCGGGCCGACGACGGGGATTCGTGCGATGCCGGGAAGCGGGCGGGAGATGGACGCCACGGGCCGGACCCCCTCCGCGGGCTACGGTCCGGCCCGCAGCGCGATGACTTCTGCCGCGCGCAGCTTGGCGCTGCGC
>DATLZC010000072.1:0-10813 GCA_035574215.1 Dehalococcoidia bacterium
CTCGGCGACGTTCGCGCGATTGAAGTAGTAGTCGAGAATCTTCGCCGCCACCGGGCCGGCGTCGACGGCGCCGCCTCCCCGCTCCAGGAACACCGCGATAGAAATCTCGGGCGCGTCGTAGGGCGCGAAGGCCGTGTACCAGCCGTGCGTCAGATAGCTTCCGTCGGCGTAGCGCTCGCCGAACTCGGCCGTTCCGGTCTTCCCGGCCACGGCGACGTTGGCGACGGCGCCTGTCTTCGCTGTCCCCCAGACGACCGCCTGACGCATCGCCTCGCGGACGACCGCCAGGTTCGCCGGGTCCACCGGCAGGACGTGGTCGACGACGGGCTCGTATCGCCGGATGACGCGGCCCTCGGCGTCGACGACTTCGCGGAGGAGATGCGGCCGCAGCACCTGTCCTCCGTTCGCGATGGCGGCCGTGACGCGCGCCATCTGGATGGGCGTCACCGCGAGGTACCCCTGCCCGATTCCGAAGTTGTACGTGTCTCCGAGGACCCACGGTTCGCCGAAGGTCGCCTCTTTCCACGCCGGGTCGGGGACGAGTCCAGGCGACTCGCCGGGCAGGTCGATCCCCGTGGGCGAGCCCAGACCGAATGCGCGGGCGTACGCGGCCAGCCGTTCGGGCCCGAGACCGTGGAACACTTCGACGCCGTTCTGGAAGTAGCCGCCGGAGAGATAGTAGAAGTACACGTCCGAGGACATGGCGAGGCCGCCGTAGAAGTCCAACGTCCCCAGCGCCGCCCAGTCGCGAAAGATGTAGGTGACCGACGGGTCGTACTGGTTCGGCACGCTGATGTAGCCGTAGCTCGTGATGGTGGTCGACGGCGTCGCCACGCCTTCCTGCAGCGCCGCTGTTGCGGTGACCTGCTTGAACGTCGACCCCGGCGGGTAGCGTTCGGCGATGGCGTGGTTCACGAGGGGCTTCCGCGGGTCCTCGAGGAGCGTCTGGAGCGTCTTCTCGTCGACCGTGCCGGAGAAGATGTTGTTGTCATAACTGGGAAGCGACACCAGCGCCAGGATCTCGCCGGTGTGGACGTTCATGACCACCGCAGCCGCCTGATAGGGCCCCGCGGCCTGCTGGAGGATCTCGGTGACCTTGCGCTGCAGGTCCAGATCGAGCGACAGGACGAGGTTGCCGCCGGGGGTCGGGTCGCGGCGGCCGAGGGTACGGACGACGCGGCCCATGGCGTCGATCTCGGCCTGCAGAATGCCCGGAACGCCCCGCAGGTCAGCTTCGTACGTGTACTCGACCCCCGTCTTCCCTACGCGGTCGTCGACCTGATAGCCGAAGTGCCGGAAGCGTTCGTATTCTTCGGCGTCGATGCGCCCCACGTACCCGAGAATGTGCGACAGCAGGGCCCCGTACGGATATTTGCGGACCGGCTCCACGACCACCTGCACGCCCGGCCACTCGGCCTGCCGTTCCCTCACCGCGAAGGTCTCCTGTTCGCTCAGGCCGTCGCGCACCACCACCGGACGGAAGGGGTCGTTGCTGTTGCGGCCCGCCATGACCTTGAGGGCGAGTGTTCGGGCGTCCGCGCCGAGGAGCGCGGCGACGTCGCGAATCACATCCGCCTGGCGGTCCTCGGGCAGGTCAGCGGGAATGATGACGGCGGAGAAGCCGGGGACGTTCTCGACGAGCGGCGTGCCGTTCCGGTCATAGATGAGCCCGCGTGGCGGCGTCACCGTGAGGACGCGGAGCCGGTTCGTCTCGGCGCGCTCCCGGTACTCGTCACCATGGATGATCTGCATGCGGACGAGCTGTGCGGCGAGGACGGCGAACAGCAGGAGCACGAGGAGACGCAATCCGACGAGCTTCATCCGGATTTCGGCGGACGGGCTCACCGCCTCGCGCCGCCTCGCGGAGCGCCACCGCCGCCGTTCCGGGCCGAGCAAGCCCATCGAGCCTCCGTCTTCCTCCTACAGATTCCCCGGCGCGCGTTCGGGCAGCAGACCCCGGGCCGTCCAGAAGAACACCGGGAACAGCGCGACGTGGACCGCGATGCCGGGAAGCAACACGCGCAGCGCAGCGTCGGCGAGGGCCACCCGTTCGCCCGCCAGGGCGTGAGCGGCCAGGTGCGATGCCGTGTACGTCACGCTCCCGAGCGCGGTCACCAGAAGCGCTGTGAGCAGATCCGAGTGCAGCATGCGGAGCTCGTAGACGAGCGCGACCACGGCCACAGTCGCCAGCCCTAGAAGGGGCAGGCCCGCAGGGTCTCCCTCGAGCAAGCCCAGGATCAGCCCGCCCGCCAGATACAGCGGCAGCGTCTCCTCGAGGCCGCGCGCGAACGTCCACGCGACCACCGTCAGCAGTACGAGATTGGGGACGACGCCGAAGACCGGGACGAGGGCGAGCGCCGACGTCTGCGCCAGCGCGAACAGCGTGAGAACTGCGACTCCCGCAACGAAGCGCATTACTGAGACTCCGGCGTCCCCGGCGTTTGCGGCAGGAAGCTCGTCATGATGAGGACGGTGTCGAGCCCGGACAGGGTCGCCAGCGGCTGCACCGTGATCTGCTGGAACAGGTCCTGCTCGTTCGCGTGGGCGCTCGTCACCTTACCGATCACGAGGCCGGGCGGCGTCTTCCCTCCTTCGCCCGATGTGATCACGGTGTCGCCCTCGTGCACGGCGAGTCCCTGCCGGACGTACTGCATCTCCATGCGCTCGCCGTCGTGCGATCCCACGACGACGCCGGCAGCCCTCGACTCCTGGACCACAGCGCTCACCGCGCTCGACGGGTCGGTCACCAGGGTCACCCAGGCGTGGTTCGCCGTCACTTTCGAGACGGAGCCGACGAGGCTTTTACCCTCGCTCAGCACCACCATGCCTTCGCGTACGCCGTCGGACGCGCCGCGATTCAGGATGAGCACGCGCTTCAGGGCGTCGGGGCTCCGGCCTGTGACGGTGGCAGCGATGAACGTCTCGTCGGGGAAGGCGCTGCGCACGCCGAGAAGCTCCTCCAGCGTCTCGACGCGGGCCTCGCTCTCGCGAAGGCGGGCGAGCTCGACCGACAGGCGTTCGAGGTCGGCGCGGAGGCGCGCGTTCTCGTCCGCGAGCCGCTGCCGGTCGCTGTAGTCGGTGACGAGGTCGGCGAGAGGGCGAACCGTCTCGGAGAGGCGATGCTGCACGGGGCTCGCCAGGGAGAGAGCGAGGTCCTGCACCGGATCGAGGATGGCGAACCGGCTCGCGATGGAGAGAAACGCCCCGACGGCGAAGAGGACCCCGATCCAGGTGAATGTCCGGCTGGTCAGCGCTCGCCTCCCTGCTGCCGTCCGAACGTGCCCGTCATGCTCGCAGTGCGAGCGAATCCGTTCGGATTCGGACGGCGGTCTGCTGAGCGGTGCTGGATCTCACGAGCCGGTAGAGGGCGCCGGCATCAACCCCAGAGTATACGCCCGTCGCTGGTCGAGCGGGACCCCGTGGCGCGGGCGAGTTTCGTAAAGGTTCGGCGAACTACCCGAGACGGCGCACCGCGCCCGGCGGCTTCCGCGCCGCCAGCGACGACTGCACCTTGGCGAGCATTTGCGCCTCTTCCAGCACCTCGCCCGTGCCTTTCACCACGCAGTACAGCGGCTCCTCGGCGACGTACACCGGGAACTTGGTTTCCTGCGCCAGCCGACGGTCGAGGCCGCGGAGCAGCGCGCCGCCCCCGGCCAGGGCGATGCCGCGGTACATCAGGTCCGCGACGAGCTCGGGCGGCGTGACCTCGATGGTCGACCGCACCGCCTCCACGATGGCGCTGATGGAGCCGGACAGCGCGTCGCGGATCTCGACCGTACTGACCTCCACCGATTTCGGGAGCCCGGTGGCGAGGTCGCGACCGCGGAGTTCGACCGTCGTCTCCTCTTCGAGAGGAAAGGCGGAGCCCGCCTCGATCTTGATCTCCTCCGCCATGCGCTCGCCGATGAGCATGTTATGCACCTGCCGGGCGTAGGCGATGATCTCCTGGTCCATCTCGTCACCGGCTGTGCGCACCGATGTGCTCACGACGATGCCTCCGAGGGCGATCACGGCGACCTCGGTCGTGCCGCCGCCGATGTCCACGATCATGCAGCCGTTGGGCTCCATGACGGGGAGGCCCGCGCCGATGGCCGCCGCCATGGGCTCCTCGATGAGATAGACCGCCCGCGCGCCGGCGTTGAGGGCGGCGTCGTGAACGGCGCGCTTCTCGACCTCTGTGACGCCGCTCGGGATGCCGACCACGACCCGCGGCCTGGGGATGCCGAAGCCGAAGCGCTCGTGCACGGCCCTGATGAAGTAGTGGAGCATCCGCTCCGTGACCTCGAAGTCCGAGATGACGCCGTCCTTGAGGGGGCGGACGGCCACGATATTGGCCGGCGTGCGCCCCACCATTCGCTTGGCTTCGGCCCCGATCGCGAGGATTTTCTTCGTGACCTTGTCGATGGCGACGACGGACGGCTCATCGATGACGATGCCGCGGCCACGGACCATCACCAGGGTGTTCGCGGTTCCCAGGTCGATCCCGATGTCGTGGGAGAAGAGCCCGAGGAGCGCGTTGAGCGGATTGGTCGCGAAGTTCAGGTTGAAAGCCACGGCGCCTCCAGCTCCCGAGGCAAACGTGCGAGGCGCGGCTTGCGCCGCGCGCGCCGTGCCGATTATAGGCGGGCGCGGCGCCGATCGCAAAACGGGCGATGTTATGCGTTGCAGTTAGGGATCAACACCTAACCAGAACGCAAAGTCGAGGGCTCGCAGACCCGCGTCAGGAAGTTCCGGTACAGCCGCAGGCCCAGCTCCCCGCTCTTCTCAGGGTGGAACTGCGTCGCCACCAGGCGGTCTCGCGCCACCACCGACGCGAACGTCACCCCGTACTCCGTCTCGCCGATCACGACCGAGGGGTCGTCTGGCCGCGCGTAGTAGCTGTGGACGAAGTAGAAATACGCCCCGTCCGGGATGTCGACGAACAACGGGTGATCGCGGAGCTGCCGAACCTGATTCCATCCCATGTGGGGCACCTTCAGCTCCGACCTCGGGAAGCGCACGACCCTCCCGGGGATGACATCGAGGCACGCGTGCTCGCCGCCCTCTTCGCTGACCGTAAGGAGCGCCTGGAGTCCCATACAAACCCCGAAGAAGGGCCGCCCGGACAGGATGTACTCGCGCACGGGCTCGACGAGGCCCCGCTCGCGGAGGTTCCGCATGGTATCGGCGGCCGCTCCGACGCCCGGGAGGATCACCCGCGCGGCGGCGGCGATGTCCTCGGGGCGCGACGTGACCACAGGCTCGAATCCCACGTGCGCGACGGCCCGCGCGACGCTCCGCAGGTTGCCCGCTCCGTAGTCGATGATGACCACTCGCCGGTCCATGGAGTCTCAGTCTACCGGATTCGCCTGGCTAGACGATGCGAGGCGTGGCTTCGTCGACCGGGCGCTGGTCGGGACCCCACCAGAGCACCGCTGTGCGAATCGTCTGCGGGGGCGTCCGCACCATGCCGTCTTCATCTTCCCGCAGCCGCGTTCGCAAGAGTTCAGCGAGCCGGCTGCGATTCTCTGGCGTGTCCGGCACGCAGACGCTGCGCAGCGCCTGCTCGACGGCTTCGTCCCAGGACGCGAACGACCTCCGGGCGTCGAGGCGGAAGACGGTGACGTTGGGGGCGATGCCCAGCTCGTGGATCACGTCCAGAGCGTCGGCGTGCGTGGGCTGATCGACCAGCGGCTCTCCGTGAAACTCCTGCCAGAGCCCGAGGTCCGTGACGATGGGGTCCACCCGGAGGTAGACGAAACACCACGTGGCAGACGCGTCCAGCTTCCGCAGGAACGGCACGATGTCGTAGATGGGGTAGAGCACGTGCGAGCAAATGGCGACGTCGGCGGGCGGCGCGTCCACCTCGGGCCACGCGCCTTCGACGATGTCGATGTTCCGCAGGCCCATGCGCTCGGCCTCCTCCCGGAGGAATGAGAGCATCGCCCGCGACGGGTCGATGGCCACCACCCGCCGCGCCACCCGCGCCAGGCGGACCGCGTGGCGGCCCGTTCCGGCGCCCACGTCCAGCACCGTCGAGTCGGGGGTGACGCGCTGGAGGACGAGGCCGACGAAGGGGTCGTCCCGGTCGATCTCGCGGATGCTTCTCGCGTACTGCGCTGCCCGGCCGGCCCAGTAATCCTCGCGCGCAAGGCCAGCCGCGGCGGACGCCGCTTCGATCTGACGACGGCGACGGTCGACCAGCTCCTGCCAGCGACGGACAGCGTCGCCGGGGGACCGTGCGCTCACGTGCCGTCCTCGCTCACCGTGTCCGTCACCTCGAACTCCATCGGCCCGAGGCCGAGCACCACGAATCCAATGCGAACGCGATGCGGGCCCGGAGCCAGGGTTCGTCCTTCCGCGCGGATCACGGTCGTCGTATTCATAGCGAGAGTGAAGGGCTGCGCCTCGGTGACGTCGGTGAAGGGAATCTTGCGTCCGTCGAGAAAGAAGAAACTGCGGTCCAGTGGCAGCTCCTCCCCGTCGACGGCGAGAGGCAGCATCGCCTGGGCGTAGCCCGATCCCAGCGTGTTCGAGAGCTGGAACTCGAAGCCGCCGTCGACGTTCTTCAGGCTCCCCTTCACGTACAGGCGACGAAGAAGAAACGGCGGCACCTGCATCGATGTCATGGGTTCGACCTCTGCGGACGGCTCATGCGGAACACCTGCTGCTCTAAGGCGATGACCTCGTCGGGCAACGTGGGGGCCTGGCCCAAGCCTAACGACAGCAGATAGATGTGCGCCACCCGCTCGACGAGCTCGGCTACCGCCAGCGCTTCCTCGAGGTCCTTGCCGCAGGCGAGCGCGCCGTGATGCCGCAGCAGCGCCGCGTTCCGTTCTCCCAGCGCGGCGACGGCGCGCTGCGCCAGCGCTTCCGTGCCGGCCATCGCGTAGTCGGCCACCTCCACAGGCCCTCCGATGAAGACCACCTGCTCGTCCAGGATGCACGGGATGGGCTTGCCGGCGACGGCGAAGGCGCTCGCGTACACGGGGTGCGTATGGATGACCGCTCCCACGTCGGGGCGCGCGCGGTAGACAGCGACGTGGGTCAAGCTCTCGCTGGATGGGATGCCTTCGCCCTCCACCGGCTCGACTTCGAAGTCGACGATCAGCACATCCTCCGGCCTGACCCGATGGAACGGCACGCGGCTTGGCGTAATGGCGAAGAGGTCGGGGCGCCCGGGAACGCGCGCGCTCACGTTGCCGCTGGCGCCGCCCACGAGCGAGAGCTCTCCGCATCGCCGGTAGGCGTCGGCCACCGCGGTCCGGATGACGTCGAAGTCGCTCATTGCAGGCTCCTCCCGAGTTCGGTCAGCGCGCTGTCGAGGTCGAGCCACCTCCGGTAATGGTCGGCGTAGGCGGCGCTGGCGGCGGGCCGCGGCGTCACCGCATGCCGGGCCGCCATCATCGGGCGGGCCGCGGCGAACGACGGGAACGCCCCGCCTCCGACGGCGGCGCAGATGGCGGCCCCGAGGGCGGCGGCGTCCGCAGTGAGGGCGACATCGACCGGCCGGTCGAGGATGTCCGCCAGCGTCTGGGCAAATACCGGCGCGCGGGACAGGCCTCCCGCCAGTGTGAGCCGTTCGCAACGCACACCCGCGACGGTCGCCGCCTGCTCGACGTTGCCGCGGATGGCGAAGAGCACGCCTTCCAGCACGGCGCGGAGGACGGCGCCCCGCGTCGGTTCGGCTAGGGTGATCGGCGTCGGCATCACGAGGCCTCCCAGTCTCCGCGACATGGCATTCTGGCCCATGACGGTCGGTCCAAGCAGCGCCGTCAGGTCTCCCGCGCCCGGCGGCGCCTTCGACGCCTCTGCGAACGCGCGCCGCATCGCCCGGTCGGTCCCTCCGACCAGCAGGCGCACCGCCCATGCCCATACCCGTCCGGCGTCGGTGGCGTTGCTTTCGACGATCCAGCGGCCCGGCAGCGGATGGACCGTGGTCCAGGTGCGCCGCTCCGCGTCGAAGCGGGGCTCTCCGGTCACGACCTGCGCGGGCGCGCTCCATCCCGCGACCACGGCGGCGTCACCAGGGTCGAGCGCGCCGCATCCCAGAAGCGCGGCCTGGGTGTCAGGCGCGGCCGCAAACACCGGCGTGCCCGGCCGGAGTCCGCACGCCCGCGCCACCGTCCGCCGCAGGCCCCCCACGGCGGCTCCGGGCTCGACCGGCGATGGGACGACGGTGGGGTCGAGCCCGGCCTCGCGGAGGAGGTCGTCAGGCACGGCGCCGGACCGGATGTGGAGCAGGCCGCAGTCGGCGAGGTGGCCTCGCTCTGCCGATACGTCCCCTGTCAGCCGGAACGCGAGGTAGCCCGCGAGAGGAACAACGTGGGCCAGCTTCGCGAACGCGCGCGGCTCCCGATCGCGCAGCCACTGCAGCTTCGCGGGCGCTAGGACGAGCGCAGGGTAGTGTCCTGTGGTCTCGTACAGCTTCGCGCCGGCGCGCCCTTCGAGCGCGAAGCCCTCGGCGACGGCGCGCGCGTCGACGTTCGGGCTCGCCATGACGGGACGGCCTCGACGGTCGAGCGCGACGATGGCGAGCCGCTGGCTCGTCACGGCGACGCCGAGAATCTGGTGCGGACGAACGCCCGCTACCGCGACAGCCTCGGTCAGCGATTCGAGCGTCAGGCTCCAGTATCGCTCGGGGTCGAACGTGGATCCGAAGGGCGCGCCGGGCAGGGGAGCGGTATTCCATGCGCGCCGGGCCGACGCCGCCGGATGCCCGCTGACCGACACGACGAGGCAGCGTACCCCCGTGGACCCGGCGTCGATGCCGACGACGTGCGGCTCACGTCCGGACACGCAGCGCCTCCGGATTGGCGAGATGCTTCGGCCGTTGCCCGCGAAGCGCGCGCAGGAGGTCCGCCGCGATCATGCGCGAGTGGCGCTCGACGGTCTCCTGGGTCGCGCCGCCGATGTGCGGCGTGAGCACGACGTTGGGCAGCTTCGCGAGAGGGCTGTTCGGCGGAAGGGGGTGGCCGGGGAACACGTCGAGTCCCGCCCCGGCGATCCGCCCGGCCTCCAGCGCTTCGGTGAGGGCGGCGTAATCGACCGCACCGGCGGCCCCGGTGTTGATCAGCACCGCGTTGGACCTCATGCGTGCCAGGGCGGCGCGATCGATGATGGGGCGGTCGGAAGCGGACGCGTGGACTGTGACGATGTCGGCGCGCCGCAGCAACGAGGCGAGCGGCACGAGGCGCGCTCCAGCGGTGTGCGCGCTTGAAGGGGTCACGTACGGATCGCTGGCGATGACGCGAGCGCCGAGAGCGGCGCACCGGCGCGCGACCTCCGTCCCGATGCGGCCCAGCCCGACGACGCCGACGACGCTGCCCGCGAGCTCGCGGCCGCGCCACCGGCGGTACGCTTCGGCGGGGTCGCGCCACTCCCCGTTCCTGATGAAGGCGTCGGCCGCGGGGACGCTGCGGAGCAGCGCGAACATGAGCCCCAGCGTGAGCTCCGCCACCGCGATGGCGTTGCGGGAAGGCGCGTGGACCACGAGGACACCGTGGCGGGTCGCGGCGTCCAGGTCGACCTGATTGAGCGCGTTTCGGCAGACGCCGACGAAGCGAAGGTTCGGCGCCGCCTCGAACGTCTCTTCGAATACGAAATCGGCCTCGACGACGAGGGCGTCGAAGCCGTCGCGGGCGAGCCGCTGTCCCAGCGCCTCCGGGTCCCAGAGCTGTCGGGTGTCGAGCCAGCTCTCGTACGTGACGTCGATGTGGCGGCGGAGCTGTGCGAGCACACGCTCCGAGAACGGGGCGAGGATGAGCGCGCGCAACGGCTGGCACCTCGGATGGCGAACGGGCTTCGGCGCGCCGAGGGCGGGCCGGCGCCACTATAGCACAGCGCTGCGGAAGCGAAAGGCTCCCGTCAGGCCGTTCGCCGCGACCCGAGGTCTCTGCGCAGCGATTCCACGAGCTGGCTCGACGCGGTGGGGGGCTGGACTCGCGCGCAGGCGCCGGCGACGACGCCATCGTGGAACGCCAGCGCGGCGAGGGCGGCGTCACGCGGACTCGTTCGCAGGTCCGGTTCGGCGGCCGCCAGCCGCTCGAGGGCTTCGAACCAGGTGGTGTATGCGCGCCTGACGACGCGACGCGTCTGCGGGTCCCACAACGAGCGCCGCCAGAGCTCGGCGGCCAGAGGCGCGCCAGCGGGACCGCGCGGATACTCGACGAACGCGGCCACCGCCTGCCAGAAGGTCCGCGCCGACGCCAGCCTCCGCGCGCGGTCCTGGGTCCAGCGCGCGATCACCTCGCGGAGGAGTGCGGACTTGTCCTCGAAGTGCGTGTAGAACGCTCCCTTCGTGACGCCGGCCGCCGCGGCGATCGCGTCGATCGTGGCGGCGGCGTAGCCGCGGCGTCCGATCTCGCGCGCGGCCGCGTCGAGGAGCGCCTCGCGCGTTCGGGCAGCCCGTCGGGCGCGGAGGGAGACAGGCGCGTTCATCCAGGAAACGTATCGGCGGTTCGACGGCGGGCTGTGGCGCGCCCCCGGTTCAGAGCCGCGAGGGTGTCACCGAAGGTTCACTTCCGACCGGATATGGCGCACGAGCCGGTCCGTTTTGCTGTTGGTGGGCGAGTGAGGGCCCGACGAATTCTCCGGCAGGAACGCCCGTTGAACGACTGAGGCGACGACAAAGGCAAACCCATCGAAAGGTGGGGGCGCAAAGCTACGGGCCTGACTCCGCATCGTGCGGAACGGCCGCCGGGCTGCCGAAGGCCTCGAGGACCATCGCCTTCGACCCTCCCGAAGCAGCGCGCGATGCCGCGTCGTCGCCGGAACAGGCGGGGCGCGGCCTCGCGCTGCTGGTACAGGGGGACCGACGATGGCCACACGACAC
>DATLZC010000073.1:0-3414 GCA_035574215.1 Dehalococcoidia bacterium
CGCTTCACGTTGCTCGGCCGTAGCCTGGCCGAACCCTCTCCCTCAGGTTACGGAAGAACCTCCAGGGAGGTGCGGAATGGGCGAGGCCGACGGCCGTCGCAACTGTCATATGCCATCCGCATCACCTCCTTTCCTGGCCGCAAGGCTAACATCGCCCCGATCGGCCCGTCAAGGATGCGATCGCCTCATGATCGGCGGGGGCGCGTCAGGTCCTCCGTGTCGAGGATGATGGTGACCGGACCGTCGTTGACGAGGGCGACGTCCATGTGAGCGCCGAAGCGCCCCGTCTCGACCGGCGTCACGCCCGCCTCGCGCAAGTGGCGGGCGAAGGCATCGACCAGCGGCTCCGCGACGTCCGGCGGGGCCGCGTCGGTGAACGAGGGACGCCGGCCGCGCCGAACGTCGGCGAACAACGTGAACTGGCTCACGACCAGCGCCGCGCCTCCGACCTCGAGCAGCGACCGGTCGAATCGCCCGCGGTCATCCGGGAAGATGCGGAGCTCGGCGATCTTGCGGGCCAACATCGAAGCCGCGCGCTCGTCGTCACCCTGCGCGACTCCGAGAAGGATGAGAACGCCTCGGCCGATGCTCGCCACCGTCTCGCCGTCGACGGTGACCGAAGCCGAGGCGACGCGCTGCACGACAGCCCGCACGAAGCGCTATCCGGCGGCGGCTGCGGTCGTGTCCTTGCTGTCCTCCCTGGCAGACGCGCCGTCGGAGCCGCCGTCACCGTCGCTCCACGACCGCTTGCGGGAGTCCGTGATGTAGAAGCCGCTGCCCTTGAAGACGATCGGCGGCGCGTGCAGCACCCGGCGAGCCGTCCCGCCGCAGGTGGGACACTCGTTCTCCGCTGGCGCGTCGAACCCCTGTCGCAGTTCGTACCGATGGTGACAACTCGAGCAACGATACTCGTAGGTGGGCACCGTGCCTCTCCCTCCTTTGCGTCCTCCAGTGGGAACGACGGGATACGCTTGCATCACTATAGACAGATGTTCGCCGCGCCCGCAACGCGCGGCGCAGGGCCGCCGCCTCACCGTGTGCCGGCCGCCGCGAGCGCATGGTATACTGCCGCCGGCCCGAACGGGCCGATCATTTCGAAGGGGCCGCCTGGCCCCTCGACGATCCAGGGCAACGCACACCCCGCGACCCTCGGAGACACAGTACAGGAGGTAGTGGTTGGCAGCGCCTGTCACAATGAAGCAGCTCCTGGAGGCGGGCGTCCACTTCGGACATCAGACCCGCCGCTGGGACCCCCGAATGCGTCCGTTCATCTTCACCGAACGCAACGGCATCCACATTATCGACCTTCAGCAGACCGTGACGCGCCTCGCCGAGGCCATGGACTTCGTCCGTGACCTCGTCGCCGACGGCCAGGATGTCCTCTTCGTCGGCACCAAGAAGCAGGCGCAGGAGGTCATCGAGCTCGAAGCCAAGCGCGCCCAGATGCCCTACGTGACTAACCGGTGGCTGGGCGGCACGCTCACCAACTTCGAGACCATCTCCCGCCGGATCGAGTACCTCATCCGGCTGGAGGACCAGCTCGCTCGTGGCGAATTCCAGAACCTCCCGAAGAAGGAGGTCCTGCGCATTCACGACCAGATCGACCGCCTCAACCGCTACTTCGGCGGGATCAAAACGATGACGCGCCTCCCCGGCGCGCTGTTCATCGTGGACCCCACGATGGAGCGCATCGCCGTCGCCGAAGCCATCCGCATGAAGATCCCTATCGTCGCTATGTGCGACACGAACTCCAACCCCGACGAGATCGACTACCCGATCCCGTCGAACGACGACGCGATCCGCGCGGTGAAGCTCATCACGTCGCGCATCGCCGACGCCGTCCTCGAGGGGCTCGCGATGCGCGAGTACGCGGGCGAGGCCGGGTACCAGGTGAGCGAGGAAGAGATGACCGGCGGGTACTCTGCGTCGCCTGAGGACGAGGCGGTGGCCGCAGTCGCCGGAGAGGAAGAAGAGTAGGAGACGGGACGCGTGGCTGTATCGACCGAAGACGTCAAGCGCCTGCGCGAGGAAACCGGCGCTGGCGTGATGGATTGCAAACGCGCGCTGGACGAGGCGGGCGGAGATTATGCGAAGGCGATCGAGCTTCTGACCGAGTGGGGCGCGGCGCGGGCCGAAAAGAAGGCGCACCGCGAGACCAGTCAGGGCGTCGTCGAGGCCTATATCCACGCGGGAGGCCGCGTCGGCGCGCTCGTCGAGGTCAACTGCGAAACGGACTTCGTGGCGCGGACGGAGGCCTTCCGTGCCCTGGCCCACGACATCGCGATGCAGGTCGCGGCCATGAGCCCGATCGCGGTCAGTGAAGACGACCTGCCGCCGGGCGCCGAGGGAGACCCGTCGGAGCTGGTGCTGCTCAAGCAGGCGTTCATCAAGGACCCGTCGAAGACCATCGAGCAGCTCGTGAAGGAAACCATCGCGCAGACGGGCGAGAACATTCGCATCCGGCGGTTCGCTCGCTTCGAGCTGGGCCGCTAACCGCACAGGGAGGTCGAACCGCCATGGGCGCCGCGTATCACCGCATCCTGCTCAAGGTCAGCGGCGAGGCGCTCATGGGCGACCGCCCGTTCGGCTTCGACCCCGACACCATCAACTCCATCGCCCGCCAGATCAAAGAAGCGAAAGCCTCGGGGCTCGAGATCGCGGTGGTCGTGGGCGCTGGTAACATTTTCAGGGGAAGCGACGCCAGCGAGCAGTTGGGGATGGACCGGGCGACGGCCGACTACGCCGGCATGCTCGGGACGATCCTGAACAGCCTCGTCCTTCAGGACGCTCTCGAACACCTGGGAGTCCCGGTGCGGACGCAGTCGGCCATCACGGTGCAGGCTGTGGCGGAGCCGTACATCCGGCGTCGCGCGATCCGGCACCTCGAGAAAGGCCGCGTCGTCATCTTCGCCGCCGGTACCGGCAATCCGTTCATGACCACCGACACCGCGGCGGCGCTGCGCGCCATCGAGATCGACGCGGACGTGTTGCTCATGAGCAAGAACCGGGTCGACGGCGTATACGACAGCGATCCGCGCAAGAACCCCAACGCTCGGCGGTTCGACTTCCTGACCTACATGGACGCCATCAACCGGCGGCTGGAGATCATGGATAGCACAGCGCTCTCCCTGTGCATGGAGAACGACCTGCCGATCGTCGTGTTCGACATCGCGGCGCCCGATGGCATCCTTCGCGCCGCCCGGGGCGACGCCATCGGCACCTTGGTGAGCAGCCGCGAACGGGCGAGCGCGCGGGGCGCGAGCGATGCAGCGCAGACATTGCGAACGGCCGCCGGCGCGAGCGATAAATCGGACGAGGTCTGAGCATGGTCGAGCAGATTCTCAAAGACGCCCGAATCCGAATGCAGAAGGCGGCTGACGCCCTGCAGCGAGAGCTCGCCACGCTGCGCACGGG
>DATLZC010000074.1:0-3604 GCA_035574215.1 Dehalococcoidia bacterium
GGTGGGGAGCCCCGCGGAGGCGGAGGACCTCACCGCCCAGACGTTCTTGCAGGCCTGGGAGGCCATCGAGCGCTACCAGATCCGGGGCGCGCCCTTCGTCTCCTGGCTGCTGCGCATCGCGCACAACCTGGCCGTGAGCCACCTCCGGTCGAAGCGCGAGCGGGCGCAGCTCCACGACGGCATCGTCGACGAGGGCAGCCGGCGCGACCCCGAGGCGGTCGCCGAACAGAAGGCCGACGAGGAGCGCGTCCGGCAGGCCATCCTCAGGCTCCGCGACGAACAGCGGCAGGTCATCATCCTCCGCTTCGTCGAGGACCTCGAGTATCGCGAGGTCGCCGAGATCATCGGCAAGAGCGTCGCGGCGATACGGGTGATTCAGCACCGCGCGTTGAACGCGCTGCGCCGCCAGCTCCGGCTCGAGGAGACGAAGCCGCCGGACCAGGCGCTGCGGTCGGCGTCATGAGGCGCGGGCGAATCGAGAGGGACTTCCCGTCCGGCACGGGGCCGGGCGGTGGGCCAAAGCTAGCCCGGTGTGGAACCGGAGCCAAATCGAGGAGGGTTGAGATGCGGTTGGTGAACGAGCTGCTGCTTCGGCTGATGGTGGGCGCGAACGAGTTGCGGGCGCGGACGAAGGACGAAGAGGGCCAGACCCTCGCCGAGTACGGCCTCATCCTGGCCGTGATCGCGGTGGCGGTCATCGTGGCTGCAGTGGTCTTCTTCCGCAACGCCATCGTCGACGCCTTCAACGGTGCCACGGACTGTTTGCAGGGCAACTGCGGTTAACAGGGGCACGCAGCTACGCTATGGGGGGCGTGGATTGTTCCACGCCCCCTTCTCTGCTTGCTGAGGCCCCCAAGATGCTCGATCGGTGGGGCTTTTGGCGCAACATTCTTGACCGAAGAAATAAGTGAGACGTGTCCGAATAAGCGTGGTCATGTTGCCGCAGAAGACGACCACAGGCCACCAACACTTTGCCCAGGCGGAGGCCGCCTGATGCGTGTCAGTGCGACAACCGCGGCCCGGCCCGCCGTTCCCGCTCTCGCGTGGCTGCGCGCCCGTGTTCACATCGCGTGGCTGCAGCTCGCGATGCTGGCGTCGGTGCTCGCGGCGCTGCCGTTCGTCACGAAGGTCGACCCCGACTACTGGTGGCACTGGCGCACGGGCGAGCTCATCGTCCGGGACGGCTTCCCGGCCGCCGACCCGTTCTCCTTCACGGCCGCGGGAAAGACATGGCTGACCCACGAATGGCTGTCCGAGGCCGTCATCTATCTGGTCGTGCAGGGCGCGGGCTACGCCGCTGCGGCGTTGCTGTTCGGTGGGGTGACCCTCGCGGCGCTGGCGTTGATGTACATCCTGGGCAGGGACGAGGGCGCGGGCACGAAGACGCTCGTAGGTCTGGCCCTCGTGTCGGCGGTCGTGTTCGCATCGTTCGTGACGGTGCGGCCACAGGCGTTCACGTGGCTCCTGTTCGCTGCCTTCGTCTTCGTCCTGGACCGCCACGACCGCGGGGAACGCGCGCCGCTGTGGGCCCTGCCGCCGCTAATGGCGCTGTGGGCGAACCTCCACCTGGGCTTCGTCTACGGGGTCGGCGTCGTAGGGCTGTGGTTCCTCGCACGCGCGTTCGCACGATGGCGGGGCGAGCCGGTCGACGTCAGGACGCCCGCGCTTCTGGTCGCCGCCTGCGTCGCCGCCGCGACGCTGAACCCGGACGGGCCGGCGCTCCTGGCCTACCCGGTCCGCTACTACTTCGAGGGGCAGGTCGACCGATCGCTGGTGGACGAGTGGCAGCGGCCGGACCCGCTGTCGCCGTATCACTGGCCCATCCTGGCAATACCGGTCCTGATGGCGCTGGCGCTGGCGTCGAGGACGCGACCCCGGCCCTTCCTGTGGTACCTCGGAGCAGTCACCGCGGTGTTGAGCCTCCTCGCAGTGCGCAACGCGCCGTTCGCAGCGCTGATGCTCCTCCCCGTCGTCGGGGGCGTGGCCGGACGCCGCTGGAACTGGCTGAGCCGGCAAGCGGACTCCCGAACTACCGTGCCGGTATCGTGGCTGCCCATCGCGGCGCTCAGCACCGCCCTCTTCGTCGTCGTCCTGAACGTCTCGGCCGGAAAGAGCGTCTCATTTCTTGAGCCGAGTGAACGGGGGTACCCCGAGGCCGGTGTCGCCTACCTGCGAAAAGTCCTGCCGGGCGCGCGCGTGTTCAACGAGTACTCGTGGGGCGGCTACCTGGACGCGAAGCTCTATCCCGACGGACGCGTGTTCGTCGACGGACGCGCGGACTTCTTCGGGGCGACGATCCTTCGCGAGTACATGACCGTCATGCGCGCCGACGCAGGCTGGGAGGACATCCTCGACCGCTACGGCGTCGACGCCGTGCTCCTGCCGAAGGAGGCCCACCTCGCTCGTGCGCTGCGCGAGCACCCCGGCTGGCGGGAGGCGTTCACCGGTCCGGTCGAGAGCGTGTTCCTGCGGCGCGAGGGCGCCGGTTCGCCGCAAAACCCGTGAATTTCGGCGCGGAGCCACGGTCCCCGCTCAATCATCACCGCCCGCCGGCCGATACCTAATTGGCAAGGACGATATCCATCCCCACGGGAGGGTCCTCTGATGGCGCGTACTCTGACAGCGAGCCCGGCTCGAACCAACAGGCTGTTTCTCGCGCTCGCCCTTCTCCTCTCGATTCTGAGCGCAGTCTTCGTGTACATGGCGCTCAACCGCGACACGGGAGGCGGGAGCGGCGCCGTCGCCGGCGAGACCCAGACGGTCGTCGTCGCGAAGGTGCCCATTGGCGCCCGCGAGACCATCACCGCCGACATGCTCGACCGGAAGCAGGTGCCGATCAGCGCCGTGGTCACGGGCGCGGTCGAGAACCTCGAGGACGCGGTCGGAAAGGTGACGCTGTACCCGATCGCGGTCAACCAGCAGCTCAGCTCCTCCGCCATCGCGGACGCGGGCGCCGCCGGTACCATCGACTCGCTCTCGTTCACCATTCCGCCGGGGAAGCGGGCGATGTCCATCGCGGTGGACCAGGTGGTGAGCGCAGGCGGGCTCATCCTTCCCGGTGACTTCGTGGACATCATCGGCGTCTTCGGCGTCGAGGTCCCCGGGAAGGAAGCCAAGGACTCGTTCTTCTCCCGCGTGGTACTCGAGAACGTCCAGGTGCTCGCGGTCGACCAGCGCCTGGTGAAGGCCGCGCCGGTGGCGCAGGACGAGAGCGGCGTTCCCGCCGCTCCCCAGGGCGAGGAAAACGCCAAGGCGACCACGATGACCCTGCTGGTGGACCCGCGGGAGGCGGAATGGCTGTTCCTGGCTGACGTGAACGGCAAGCTGCGGGCCGTCGTCCGGAGCTACGGGGATGACGCCGTCGTCAATCCGGAGCCGGTGACGCAGCCCGAGCTCATCCCGCCGAGCGTGATCGCGGCGTACGAGGCCGTGGCCGGACAACAGTAGGGAGCGCATGCCGAGGAGCGCACCACCGCTGGAAGCGGAGAGAGACGATGCCGCGAACCCCTGAGGTCATCATCATCGACCCGGACTTCATCACCCGGGCCGAAGTGAAGCGCGCGCTGCAACTGGCGCACTTCACGGTCACGGGCGAAGCCGGCTA
>DATLZC010000075.1:0-25468 GCA_035574215.1 Dehalococcoidia bacterium
CGCCCGACCCGAGATGGCGCTCATCGCGCGCATCTTCGTCTACTGGGCAGGGGGAACGTGGTACCCCAACCCTAACTTCGAACCAGAGGCGGTCACGCGAGACTCCCTCCTTTCGGAGATTCGAGCCGTCGCCGGTCTCTCCCCGCGCGCCAGCGAGAAGGCCATGCAGAAGTTGGACAAGCTACATGCGCAGGTTCGCCGCGACGGGGTCTCGGACAGTATCGCGCTCTTCAACCAGATCCTAGCGACGCTGGGGCTGCCCGTGTCCGGGGAGGACGCCCGCTGGCAGGAGCTCGGGCTGGGGCGCATGTCCACTCTCCTCACCGAGTTCGACCACGCAGTCCGTAGGGCCGCCCCCGCCGAGCTCTACCAACCCCAGTCCGGCGCCGAGGCCGATGAAGCGCAGGAGGACGCCGTTCTTGCGGCAGATCGAGCCGAACAGGCGCCCGCCGCCGCCCGCGTCCTGGGAGCTACCCCGGGGGAGATGTATCTCATCCGGCTAAGGGCCTTCCTGGAACACTTCGCGGGCCGCGCGGCGGAAGAAACTCCTGACACCGCACCCGAGGCGCGCAACGCGGTGCAGGTGATGACCGTCCACCAAGCCAAGGGGTTGGAATTCCCCGTGGTCTTCGTCCCCTCCCTAATAGAAGGTAGGTTTCCTTCCGCGCTTATGGGCCGTCGCCAGCCCTGGTACGTCCCTGCGGACCTCTTCGACCGAGAGCGGTACGAGGGTCGCGAAGATGACGAGGCCCGTCTCCTCTACGTGGCGCTCACCCGGGCCAAAGAGCTGTTGGTGGTGAGTTGGTTCAACCAACACCCGGTGCAGCGGGCTCGACCCTCGCGCTTCCTCACCCAATATTTGAAACCCGCCCTCCCCGATGCTCTCAGCTTCGGACAGGCTACACCTGCCCCCACGGTCGCACCGATCGGTGACGAGCTCGTGGACATCGATTTCTCCAGCCTGGTCACCTATCAGGAGTGCCATTATCGTTATTGGCTTCGCCATGTCTGCGGGTTTCAGCCCCCACTCGTTCCCGAACTCGGCTTCGGCAAGCTGCTGCATCACCTCGTTGCTGAGCTGGCCCGCCAGGCGGTCGCAGGAGGGCCGCCTTCAGAAGACGATGTCCACCGTCTCCTCGCTGCCTCCTTCTATTTGCCATTTGCCGGCCCAATCCCGGCAGCGAACCTGCGCGAATCTGCCCGTCGTCGAGTGGCAGCCTATGTGCGGGACTTCGGCCACGAGCTCACCAGAACCATACAGCCCGAAGCCACCTTCGAGGTGCCGTTGGCCAACGCACGTGTGCGCGGTCGCATCGACCTCCTGCTCCGTGCATCGGGCGATGACCCATCGGCGGTCGAACTCATTGATTTCAAGACGTCCGCCAATCGGCCCCCATCAGACCTGCATGTCAATCAACTACGGCTCTATGCCGCTGCAGCGGAGCGACAGGGCCTAAGGCCGGTGAGACTGGCCATTCACGACCTGGACGCCGACAACGGCGGCCGCATTGATGTTGAGACGAGCGAGCAGGAGACCGAGAAATTCAAGGGTTTACTGCAGAGCTGGGTCGGCGCCATCCGCGCCGGCGACTTCCGACCCGTCGAAGACCGCGTGACCTGCCGAAGCTGCGACTTTCGAAGGTTCTGTCACCACGCTCCCTCGTCTGCCCGCCGCGCGTGACGCCGCGAGGTCCGAAGTACCGCTGGCCCATCGCCGTCGGCGCGTTTCGCCGGGCCTGGAGCATGTCCGACGCCACTCCCCGACAGATCGAGACCGGAAGGGCCGGCTGGCCGTGCCCTGCTGGACCGACGAGAGCCCCGAGGCTGAACTCGGCCTGTGGTCGGTCGGCGACCTGGCGAGACGCACCCTCCGGGTTCAGATCTGGGTCGGCGCGGCGCGCCGACAGGCTCGAGCTAGGGCTCACTGTGTATACCGCGCGTCTGGCCACAACGGGCGCCAGCTTTCTCCTTCCACTCCTCCGCACGCCCGAGCGGCCGCTCGGTCAGTCCCGGCTCGGGCGCACCTGCCGCTGCACGGCGCTCCCGCAGCCGCTCTCGGCCCGCGCACTGCGCTATAATGGCCGCCGTCGGTGAGAGACGCAGCACGCGTCACACAGATGGACCGAGCCGCACGCTTCCTCGAGCTCTTCACTTCGCTGGAGGCTCATCTTCGAAAGCTGACCCGCACCGGTCGCGGCGTTCCGTTCTATCGCCTGGTGGACCGGGCCGCCGAGATCCACACCGCCGTCAAGAGGCACGCCGACCGGCTTAAGCGCTACGCCGACTTGCGTAACGCCATCGTCCATCATGCGGGTTTTCCGCGGGATATCATCGCCGAACCGACCGAAAAGACCCTCGACATCTTCGAGACCGTCGTGAACGACATTCTTTCGCCGCCACGCCTCATTCCTATGTTCCAAAAGGAAATTCACTGCTTCTCGCCCCGACAGCCCTTGGCTCAGGCCTTGAACTACATGCGCGACCACGACTTCTCACAGGTCGTTGTACGCAAACGCCGCCGGCTCGCTCTACTCACCGCGGAAGGCGTCGCTACCTGGCTCGAGCGCCAGGCGGACAAGGACATCGTCAGCCTAGCGCGCGCCACAGTCGGACAAGCTCTCGCCTGCGACGACGAGCGCCGCATGCGCATCATGAGCGGGAACCACACGCTCTACGATGCGCAGGATGCATTTTCACGGGCCCTCGAGCCTCGACTGTTCGCCATCCTTATTACGACGACGGGCAAACCCCATGAAGACCCGTTGGGCATCGTCACCGCCTGGGACATCATCCACCACGCCAACTCTCTGCCCCGCGAGTAGCGACTCGCGGCATCGCGTATCGTCGTCTCGGCCTCTTCGGCAACCGCGCGCAGCCCCGCACTCGGTCCCGCACACCTCGAACACTCGGTCCCGCACACCTCGAACACTCGCCCTGCCGCGAGGCCCCAAGTCCTGTCTGTCTGCCGGATTCACCCTGTCGGCAATTCCCGAAGGAATGCATCCGGGGCTGGCGAGGCCACAGGAGCCGGAGCTCGTCCGGCATGTCTCCGCCTCCCAACAGGGGCGCGAGATTCCCAAGAGCGTTGCGTCCTGCAGGGCTGGTCCTTACAATAGGGTAAGGCCGAGAATCCTTACAGATGGCCGAGCAGTATCATGGCGAAGACGAAGATCACCATCAAGGGTCAAATAACCGTCCCTAAGCACGTCCGGGAGCGCCTAGGCCTCCGCCCAGGGGACGAAATCGAGTTCGTCGAGGACAAGGCAGGGTTCCGCGTCCAGAAGCGGGTGCCGGCCTCCCCCTTCGCGAAGTACCGCGGCTACCTCAAGGGGCTGGCCGGGCGCGACCCGGACGAGCTGGTCGAGCAGATGCGCGGTCGATGATCACCGCCGTCGACACCAACGTCCTGCTCGACGTGCTGATTCCCGACGCGCCTCACGGCGACGAGTCCGAGCGCGCCCTGGCCGAGGCGGTACGCGCCGGAGCCCTGGTCATCAGCGAACCAGTCTACGCCGAACTGGCCGTCCACTTCTCCGGCAAGGACGACCTGGACCACTTCCTCGCGGACACCGGCATCAGGCTGGAAGCGTCGGGTGCCGAGGCACTGCATAGGGCAGGAAGGGCTTGGAGTGAGTACCTGCGCCGCCGTCCGCCGCTGACGTGTCCTCAGTGCGGCGCCCAGCAGAAGGTGCGTTGCGACCGGTGCGGGGCCCGCGTTCAGCCCAGGCAGCACGTCGTCGCCGACTTCCTCATCGGGGCGCACGCCGTCGTGCACGCCGACAGGCTCCTCACCAGGGACAGGAGCTACTACGCCACGTACTTCCCCGACCTGAAGCTGGGGTGAGCAACCGGACCGCCCTTGGGTCACCCACCTCACAGCCCACACAGTCGACCGACGCGAAACCTTTGGCCCCTCCGAGTCCTCGAAACAAATCTTGCCAACCTCCTCCTCCACCACCGCCCGCAGGGTCTGCGTACATCTCGAGAGCATATTCGCCCCCCCTCATCTTTCTCTCCCGCCGGAGCTCCAATCCTCGCTACCCATCGCGTACTCGCAGCGGCCGGTAGGTTTGGACACCGCCACCTCCCGCCGATCTCGGGCTGGCTGGCTCGACGCCGCGGCCCTATCTCCCGGCGTCCCCCGTTCTGAAGCGTCGCCGCCAACATTGGAGAAACCAGGTGCCGACGGGAGAGGGGCGGCCGTATTCCTGGAGAGCCCTTGGAGCCGGCGCAGCTAGGCTGGACCGTGCGAACAGCGCGTTTCGTCGGTACCGCCAGGAAGAACCGACGCCGGACGGCCCGTCCGCGAGCCTGGATGGATTGCCCCGCCAAGGGAAACGAGCCCGCTCTCCACGCCAGGCGTCGAACAGGGCAGCGACCGCTGACAACGCAGAAGGGAGGTGTGCCCGGAACTCCCAATCCAAGCGCACCGTTGCGGATCCATGCACGACAGAAAGGAGGAACCTGAAACCTGGCCCCGTAGCCCCAGCTGTTCCCCCCGTTCGACCGGGTAACCCGGTCACCCTTCACACCTGAGGCTCGCCGACGGCGGGGCCGACATCGCGGCGCCGCCGACGACGCAGCCCGCAGGCGACGGGCGCCTCTCTGTCTCCTTCGAACTCACGTCCGATCGGGTGCGCGCCGCATCCGTCGGTTGAAGGCGCCTTCCGTGAGGGGGCCTTTGCCACTGTAGGACGCCCCTTCGCCGGCCGGGTGAACGCGGACTACGGTCTCGAAGAAGTAGAGCTCGGCCACCTCGCGGGGCCGCGGGGCCGAGGCGCATCAGACGCGCCTCCCTGTCGAACGTGCGCGCAACTTCGTCTTCGCCATCTTTCTTCACGTATGGCTACACGAGCTTCACATTGCCGTCTTCGAGGGCCCAACGAGCGGCCTTCACGACCGGACCATCCATCGCGTCGCAGCGGGGAGGCATGATTATCCTACTCCCTTCCTGCCAAGTCTCGCTCGGCAGGAACACAGGACGAGGCGGGTTGGTACTGGGCAATTGTCATCTGGGGTTTCCTCCTCGGTGCTCTGTTCCCTGAATTGACAATCTGCCGCCCGTCGCATGAGCGGCTTCCTCGAGGCGCCGCCATGCCTCCGCGAACTCCTCGACTAGGCGGCGGTGCATAAGATCGGCGTAGAAGAGTGGCGGGCACTCAGTCTCGAATCGGGCTTGACAGCCTTCGTGCAGCGCTTCCTGGTAAAGCACTATCTGCCGCAACGTCATCTCGTACGTGCGCCCACACGCACTGCATGGTAACTCGATCGTCACGGCTGCGAGTATATCCATAGCGCGACTCACCCTTCCGAGATCGGGCCTCGCCCGACTCCCTGCCCGATCGTCACGGCTGCGAGTATGTCCATGGCGCGACCCTCAGTCTCCCCGCGATTCGCGCTCTGGCATAGCCACCGTGATAAGCACTGTGCAGTCATCCAGACCGCTGGCTGCGTGAGCGACGCCACTTTCCAGCGCCATCAGTCCGCCGGGCGGAACGTCCACGTCCCCTCTTCCCGTCGTCACCCTTAGGCATCCACCCAGCGACTGAATGCTCACCGGCCAGCCACCTCGTGCGACTGAAGCGCTGCTCCCTTCGTCAGTGCCACGAGCGTGATCCGGATCGGCCCCTCCTTCACCAGGGTCTTGGCCGCCCGGGCAGATTTGGAGGAAGCTGCGCGTTCCTGAAGCTCGCGTCCTCACCACCAGGTAGGAAGGTCAAGACCTCCCCCGCAGCCGGTGGGTCCGAAGGCATGGAGGCACACGTTTTGACTCTGCCTCAGCCTCCTTCGGGTTGTCGTCTGCGCAGCGCCCCTGGGCGTTCCATCGCCTCTGTCATTGTGCGGGCCGCCTCCGCCGCCGGGAGACCTAAGAACAGAAAGATTTGTCAAGTCAACGTTACGTAGTGCTTCCGTCTCACCAATATACTCCGCGGCCATTTCTGCGATCCATGCCACCCATTTCGAGGTAGAAAGGAGACGCCCATGACGATATCGCCACAGGGCAAGGCTTCCTCCTGAACCTTGCGCAATTCATCGGGGCCTTCCAGGAGGCTGTCACGAGAGCAGTGCTGCGCACGCACCCGCCGCTCTACACGGCCCGCAATCGTCACCGATGGGGCTTCGACCTGCGTCGGCTCCGCCGTCGGCCCCTCGGCGCCCAAGGCGACGCCATTCGGGCCGTGGCCCTCTCTCTCCAGAGGCATCGGGGCACCAACCTCGTAGGCGAGATGGGGACCGGCAAGACCACTATCGCCGCCGCGGCCGCCTGCCTGGCCGGCTTCGGGCGGGTGCTGGTCCTCTGCCCACCCCACCTGGTGCGCAAGTGGCAGCGGGAGATCCTGGCCACCGTGCCGGGCGCCGCCGCTGCCATCGCCCGCACCATCACCGACCTCCAGCCCCTGCCCTTCCTCGGGGGCCAGCCGCTGTTCATGGGTTCTGTTACGCGAGAAGCCGCCGCTCAGTTCCATCTTCAAGACCCGGCTAAGCGCCAGTTGCAGACTATCGGAGACTAAGGTACTGAAAGTACAGTGCAGGCCAGCTTGAGCGCTGGCGGGCGGCCCACGTTGCAGACTTCGACCCGAGGCTAGGGTACTGAAACGGGAAAGCCCGGCACTGCGCACCGTCGCACCTCCGCGCGCTCGGTCGCACGGGGTGACGGACTTCTCCTTCTCCCAGGCTGCGGAAGAGTCCGGGGGCCAACGTCGAAGATCGTGGCATGGTCTTAGCCTGCAGGCAATGGGGCGGGCGTCTCCTCGGCGGCGGACTCAGCAATGTCGCCCTGAACTCCCTGGAACGGATATGCGATCCGTGACGCGGGGTGGGGTCTGAAGCCAGACGGCGGGCACCAGGCCAGCGTCGCGCACTTGCTCGAGTATCGCTTCCCAAGCGTCGCGGACACGGGCTATCGTCAGCGGCCGTTTGGATCCCCAGGCAGCGCGCCGAATCGACGGGTCGATGAGCCCCGCCAGTCTGACTTGCGGGCGCGCAAAGCGGGGATCGTCCACGTCGGCCGGGCGTGAGGGGACAAAGGTGAACATTCCCTCAACCGGGTCCTTCACCGTGGCGCCCCGATAAAGCGTCAGGGGCAGGTAGGCACCACCTGGCGCGGTCATGAGGGAATCCGCTGTGCAGGTCCTGAACGCGGCGCCAACCTTCAGGCCAGCGGAGCTTGCTGGAGTCCAAGGCCAGGCCGAGGCCACGACGAACACGGTATCGACGCAGAACTCTCCATCGATGGTAGAGCCGAAGCAGATCACGGACCCTCGGGTGAGCCGCTGCATCGAGTTCGGTCGGCGCCACGGACGCGGCCCCAGCTGCCTGCAGTTGCTGTAGAGCATCGCGTCGCCGAACACCCATGGGTCGGTGTTCTGCCGGAAACTCTTGTCGACGCCGATCGGATTGACCCAGTAGGGGCGGTGCAGCGCCCGGGGCAGACGGCCGCAGGCGGGCCAGCGACGCTCCACTCGTGACGGAGGCTCCCACTCTCCCCAAAAGACGAGCTCACCTTCTCGGATGCGGTCCTCGGCGTCCAGGTAACGACCAGGCCCGATGAGGAACTTGCGGTGGTGATGATCGTGCGTATTCCAGGGTGTATCGCCCGTGGACGCCTCCGGCTCGCGGCCGGGGTGCGGGAATTGGACGAAGAAAACCTCATCACCTGGCATCAGATCTCACCTTCAGCGCCGAGAGGGCGGGTCAGATACGCGTACCAGCCGGGCAAAGGGTCCGGCTCAGGACGCGGAATGACCTTCGTAATGCGGCCTTGGCGGGTCCTGACGACGCGCCATGGCCACTCGGGGTCGAGGCCGCTCTCCTTCACGAACGCCTCGACCGCAGCGCGCTTGGTATCGGCGTTCAAGGCGACCTCGTGAGAGTCCATGTCAACCAGCAACCAGGGGCGTCCCCCATAGGTGCCGACATGGCCGATGGTCTCCGCTTGCGACTCGGCCAGCCAGCGGCGCAACACGTCCACGAGCGCCGCCTTCCCCGCGACACGCAGCCCTCGCGGCAAGTAACCTTTTGCGTCCGCCTCCCCTGAGGGGATCGAGATGCGGGCAACGCGACCCTCGGCGGACGGCGCACACATGCTGGCCAGCCATGCGCCGAGTTGGTGCTTGAACTCACCGCTCACGCCCCAGCTGCTTTGCAGGTTCGTGGACCAGCCGAGCCATTGCAGGCCGCCTCCTATGCCTCTGTACAAACGACAGGCGCCATTGCCCATCGGGAGAGAGGCGACCTCCTGCAGATCGGCGAGCCCATTGGCCAGCACCTGGTCTATGACTTGCCGCCCGTTCAGAAGAATTAGTCGGACGTTGCTCCGTGCCAACTGGGCGCGAAGGTGAGGAACCCCGTCATCGAGCAGAGCCCTCCGAACGTGAGCATCGGGAATTCTGCCCCAGGTGGGATCTGTCGCCCACTGCACCAGGTCGAGATGACAGGCCGAGCCGTCGTAGTAGCTGGCAGCGGCTCCCGCCCGGAGTAGCTCCTCCAGCGGATTGAACCAGCGTCGGTACGGCCGGCGCTGGAAGTACGTCGCACATTCTCGCAGAACAGTGCGGACCTCATCGTCCGAGAGTCGGTCAAGACTTGTCGCTCCCAGGGATTCGAGGGTGGCCAGCCGACGCATCTTGCCGGTGAGCAGGCTACCCCGTTCCATGAACTCCCTTACCGAGGGGTTGATTCCGAGCGTGGCCACCTCGGCAGCGAGCGGGTCACCAAAGGCGACGACGGGTGTGCTTCCGGGCACCACAGGCGCTCCTCGCGGGGGCGTCCTGCGCACCATCGCCCGCAGATAGTCAGGAAGCCGTTATGTATCCAGTGTCGTCACCGTCCGGAGCGATGTGGTGACTTCTCCGTACCTCTCTATGTTCGACGCTTCCCACTTCAGTCGACACTCTCACCTTCGGGAACGATGTCGGGAGCTCGCCGCCACCTCCTGAACCGGGAGGCGCCGTTCTCATCTTGCTCTGCAACGAGCGCTTCCACGCAGTTGCTCGCCATCCGCGCAGCACAGTGACCGTGGACGCCTGCCCCAGCGTCGTCTGGGGATTGTGAGGCGCATCGACTATCGGTGGCTCGCCACGCGTTACGTTTCGCGCGTGCCGCGCGAATAACAAGACGATGAGCCCAGGTTCGATGGTAAGGGTCTGGGCACGTCGAACAAACAAATCGCAAGAGGAGACACGCGATGGTCAATGAACCGAGTTTGGAGGAGCACTACAGCAGGATTGCGGATCGCATCAGGCTAATCCTGACGCTGTACAGGGACCGGTTGACTGACGAGGGGAAGAGGCTCTTGTACCGCGCATTCTACGCCGCCCACCAGGAAATCGACGACGCTCGCCGCAGGCGCGTTGTGAGGGCGAAGGCTCACTACGGGCAGTGCGAAGGCGCTCGGACCGGGAACTCGTGATCCTGCCGGACGGACGATGCAGGGTCTGCGGGATGTGATCGGAGACGCGCCGCTGCGGGCGTTACGATTCGCCCCCTGCTCACGAACTACTCGGTAGAACCCGTACATCGGTGGAGGTCGAGACGTGCCGGTCACTAGGGAGAACGCTGGTTGTGCCGCCGACCTGCGAGACGTCGCCCGACGTCTCGCTGCGCGGACAAAGATTGCCAACATCGAAACGACGATCGCTTGTGGGAGTGACCTGCGGGTGAGCGAGCCGGGAAGAAGACGTGCCACCGGCGGAGTCGCGCTGGGTTGTGAGTATGACGCGCGAGACGTCACCGCGGGTACCAGCGCACGGACAGAGACTGCCCCCAGCAAGGTTACGGTCGGCGTAGCGGACGAGCTGCGGGTGGGGGACCCGACGAGATGGAAGGCGCTGACAATCTTTCCTCTGTTCTACGAGGGACCGGTCGGCCCGCCGTATCGGCTGCTCATCGACGCCGTAGAGGCCGGCGACGTGACGGTGGAGGAACGGGGAGTAGGGACCGTGCCTGCCCTCAAGCTGGTCAATCGGGCCACCACGATGGTCCTGATCACGCAAGGTGAGGAGCTGGTCGGCGGCAAGCAGAACCGGATCGTAAACGTGTCGTTGCTGGTGCCCCCGAAGGCTGTCCTCGACCTGCCTGTGTCGTGCGTCGAGGCGGGTCGCTGGCGGACGACGCGGCGGACTTTCCGGCCATCCCAACAGGCCTTCCCGCGACTGCGGCGAGCCGTAGCGGCGCAGGTAGCACGCAGCGTCGCAGCGGCCAGGGTTCGTTGGGCCGACCAGGCCGCGGTCTGGGAACACGTGGATACTGCCCTGGCCCTCGCAACGGCATCTACGCGGACCCGCGCCCTTGACGACGCCTTCCGGGCGAAGCGCAGCCCCCTGCGGCAGGCGGAGCGAGCGATCCCGTATGTCGAAGGCGCAGCAGGATTGGCCTGCGCCATCGGGGGCCGACTCGTGTACGCCGAATTCTTCGACCGCCCCGAGGCCTGCCGGCGAATGTGGCAGCGGCTCGTCCGAAGCGCGGCGTTGGAGGCGGCTCTCGCGACGTCGCACGCCGGGCAGGTGTCTTCAGAAGAGGTCGCCGCGTGGTTGCGTTCCGTGAAGGACGGTGCACTCCAGAGATTCCCCGCGATTGGCATCGGAGACGAGGTGCACCTCTCCGGGAAGAACATCGAGGGCTCGCTGCTGATGTATGAGGGCGTGGTTATCCACGCGACACTCTTCCGCCCGTAGGAGGTGTTATCATCGTTCGCAAACGGAGGTCCCGCAGCGCGTGGAGATGAGGCGTTCCGACGAGGAGCTGGTGAGCCTCGTACAGGAGGGGGCGGTCAACCGGTGGGACGAGCTCGTTCAGCGGGCCCTGACCGTGATCGTCCCCGTGGTCAGCGGACGCGTGCCAGCTAACGACCGTGAGGACGTGGTGCAGAACGCGCTCATCCGATTCTACAAGTCCTTGCGGGACTACGATCCGGGGAGGAGCTCGCTGAGGGTCTGGGTGAGGCGGATCGCCGTCTGGGAGGTTCAGGACTACTACCGAAAGCTGGGACCGCTGCGTGGTCTGAGAGCGATGCTGGACTGTCACGAGCCGGCCGTGGACCCGCCCGAGCCGCCCCGCGAGCTCATGGAACAGATATGCGCCATCGTCGGCGAGGCGAACTGTCGCATGATCCAGATGGTCGTCTTGGAAGGCTATCGGTACGCCGAGGTGGGCGAATGGTTCGGAATACGTGGCGACGCCGTCAAGATGCGAATCCAGAGAGCGTACCGTCGGCTCCGAGAAGAGCTGGGAGATTGGGGCTATGGCTGAGCGACGAGAGCGCGACGAGCTGTCCCCGGAGACTGAGCAGCTCATACGGGAGCTCGGGGAGCTGCTGGCGCACGAGCGATGGCTGCGCTATGCGCGCGTGACTGCAATGTCAGCCATTAGACCGCTGTCGGACAGTCATTCGCGGCAGGTTCCCTCACGGAGGGACCTCACGCGCCTGGAGGCGCCGCTGCAAGCCATCGTCAATCGTCGCAGCGGAGGGTTCTGGCTCTACGGCGTCGACGCGCGCGCCCGCCGGGACGCGCTGGAGCAGATTGCGCTTTCGCTGGCGCCCGACGCTACTACCGAGTGGACGACGGCGGTGCTCGAGCTCGGCGAGGGTACTTCGCCCCGGGATAGGTGGCGTTGGCCCTGGGGCATCTCGCGTGAGGCGGCAGAGGTCTCCCAGCTCCTCGAACGCGCGTGGGATCGTTGGGGAGAGGAAAAGGCTTCGTCGCGGCGCCGCGGCTGGCTCGAAGAGGTTTCAGGCGACGTTCGGAGATGGGGACGCCTGGCGATCGTGTTGCCCGAGTTTCCCTGGCAGGACCATCGGGCAATACCCTTTCTCGGCTGGCTGCGGCGGGGCCGGGCCAAGGATGTGACCGTGCTGGTCATCGTCGAGGCGGAGGCGCCATTACCCTCAGCGCTTCGTGGGCGCTTTCGGCCCGTGCACTGCGAGACGGAAGCGGAACGACGCGGCCGGCTAATCGCGAGCCGGCGGCTGCGACGCGGCTGGACCCGCCGCCAGCTCGCCCGAAGGGCCGGGGTGCCGGTCACGACGCTCGCGAAGCTCGAGGGTGGCATCGAGGCGGGCGTGACCGCGGAGGCGATGCGGCGAGTGGCGGAGGCGCTCGGCCTCTCACCGGAGGCGCTGAATGGCGACACCTGACGCAGCAGCGAGTCTCACCTTGCCCGAGCGCTGCGCTCGTGATCGAGGCGTCAGCTTGGCGGTGAGCGTTTCTAGCTAGAGGTCGCGGCCGGTAGGCAGCAGACAAGAAGAGCGGACCGTAAGTCGACGATGAGAACTAATACGCAGCCCGGGACGACAACCCGAAACAGAATGCACAAGGGTCATTCGACTCAGGGTTGGCGTTCGTAAGACCAGACAACGTTCTCTCGCCTCGTCGGCTTACCGGAGGAGCGAAATGCGATGGACGCGAAAGAGAAGATTCTGGGGCAGCTATTTCACGAGCGGCTTCAGGTCGAACCCGAGTGGTCCATAGACACGCACAACGGGTTCCGTTGGTGGCCGGACAAGCATGCCCAGACGGTAGAGGTGACGACAGCGGAAAGCGCCCTGTCCGGTGAAACAGTGGCCCGTATCGCAATACGAACCGACCTTGTCCGACTCCACGACATCGGAGAGCGACAACTGACAGCGGTGAACCTCTTGATGCAGTTGGCGAGCTTGTGCGGGATCGTATACGACCCCGCCACGAGGACGCTCAGTCTCGCATCCGCGATCGAGACATCCGAAGAAGAGACTTCGTGGACCGTACCGCTTATCGGCTTGGCTGCGCTGATACAAACAGGAGAAGCGCGGGTACTAGGGCCCGCACTTGCTCGCACGCTCGGAGAACGAGAGGCCATAAGTGGACCACCTGACCGCGGTATTCGCGAGGAGCCCTCAGAGATCACAAAGCTCATGGAGATTGAAATTGCCGCGACAGGCCATGAGCCATCCCGCTGGTCTCCCGCCGAATTCTTGGAGGTCGGCTCTCAATACCTGGACAAGCCTCCAGCGCTTCTCGCGAATTACGACCGGTCTGGTTTTACAGTCGAGTTCCCGTACGGTGACGAGTCGTCTCTGTGTGAGGTGAGGTCGGACACCTCTCATCCCCGATACGGAAACGGTCTCTTCGTGTTGCAAACGTTCCCAGTCGGCGGGTCTATCCACCCGCAAGGTGAAAAGCTGGCTCTCGCGATGAACGAAACCGAACTAGCGCGAAGCCCATTCGGTCTCGGTGGTTACACTTGGCGGGACGGCCTATTACACTTCACTGCGTTTTTCCCTAACGTCGCCTTCATGCCCGGATTGCTTTCCACCGTTTATTTCGCTTGTGCATTCCGCGCACGGGCTATCGCTCAGCGAATACTGGGCCAGGATTGGGGACCGGATTCATTCTCGGTTGACCACACGGCCTTGTGGCGTCTGCTGTCAGAAGCGGGTGACGATTGACGGCTCAGAAATTCACACACGGGCCGCGCTGCAGCGACCTGACGTTCCGGAGCGAGAGGAAGCGCATCACCTTCGGCTCCACGGAGATCGAGTACACCGTTCGCCGCAGTCATCGCAGGCGGAAGACCGTAGAGATCGCCGTGGACCCCGTGGACGGCGTGCGGGTGGCCGCGCCTGCGGCGGCCACGGACGCCGAGATCGAGGACTTCGTGCGTCGCCGGGCTCGGTGGATCCTCCGGAGACTCGCCGATGTGCGCAACGGCGCCGAACCCGTTGCGCCACGCGAGTGGATCACCGGTGAGACCCTCCTGTACCTCGGCCGTCACTACAGGCTCCGGGTGCTCGACGAGGACGGCCCGGGCGAGCGCGTCCGCCTCGCCGGCCGGTAGCTCGAAGTTCGCGCGCCGCACTCCGACACCAGAGTCCCTCGAACTGACGACATCGCCTGGGCCGTAGAACAGTGGTATCGAACGTGCGCCGAGCAGAAGCTGAGGGAACGCGTGCAGATGTACGCCCGCCGGCTCGGTGTCGCACCGGCGCGCATTCTGGTGCGCTCTCAGGCCAAGCGATGGGGGAGCTGCAGTCGCGACGGCACCTTACGGTTCAACTGGCGCATCATCATGGCGCCGCTGTCCGTCGTGGACTACGTCATCGCCCACGAGCTCTGCCACCTGTTGCACCCCAACCACGGCAGGCGCTTCTGGGACGCCCTCGCCGCCATCATGCCCGACCACGCCGTCCGACGCGAGCTTCTCAGACGAGAGGGGCCGAGGTACCGCCTCAGCTGATCAGCCGAGCCCCAACCCGACCCGAAACCGCGGCTCAGGCGAATGCCAAGGCTCTCAGCAATTGGTCACCAAGTTGGTCACAAAGTTGGTGACCAACCCTGGAACCGGGTGGCACTGGACGGGATCACGGGGCTCGATCTCAGATACGAAATGGGCCTAGCCTGGCCGTAACGGGAGGCGCTGGGAGGGCCTGCGGCGAACTTCAAAACCGTTGCGCCCTTCCTCGCGGAAGGACGGGAGGGTTCGACTCCCTCGCACTCCCGCCAGATGCGCCCCGAATCTCGCGAGAGCGCGGAGCGCTTCGGCTTGGTTATGCGAGAGAATCGCACACTGTCGCTAGCGCTCATTTTGGGCTGGATAGCCCTGATGGTCTTCGCCGCCACTTGGCTGCTCGGAGCTACCATCCTCTTGGGCTTCGTCTTCCTTTCGTGGGGAGAGCCATGGACGGCTCTGGACATGCTGACGTTGGTTGTCGGAAACCCCCGGCGGCGGTCTGCTGTGGTACGTCTACAACGCCGTGGAGGGTCCCCTGCTGTTCGCGACGGCGGACACGTTCGTCGGATACCGGACCATCCTGGGGATGCGGACCGACTGTTTCCAGGGCGATAGTCTATTCGTTCTCGACAGCGTGGTGTGTGTGTCCGAGGAGGGCTTGCCCCTGGCCATCGACTCGCTGGTGGGCATAGGGACGGGGACCGTGCGCCTGTCGTTTGAAGCCACGGAGGTCCGGCCGATGCCCACGGAAGCCGAACTGTTGACCCCGATTCTTCCCGGCGCAATGTCGCTGGACAGGGAGGTTGACCGTCGCGGCGTGCAGCTTACAGAGTTGGCGCTGCCGCCCTTACCCTTCGTGCAAGAGTACTTCGGGGACACCGTCAACGATACGGATTGAGTTCGTCTTCGAGTTGGCCCCACGGCGCGGCCCGCGCGGGCACGGTATCCCCTTTGTTGATGTGCGAGGCTGGGCACGCGCCCGTCAGACGCGCGCTTCGCCGGCGATGCTGTCGAGCCGCGCTTCGAGGCGCTCGACGTTCTTGCGCACCATTTTCGGCGACGCGCCCATCCCTCCCAAAGATCGGCCACCGGCGTGAAGATGGCGAGGACGAGGCGGCTCATGACATTGGGAGGGTCGAAGCGCATCCGCTGGGTTACGCGACTGCCGGCGCCCTCCGGTTCGACGAGGAACTCCCACTCCGAACGCATCGCGAGCGGGCCGCTCGCGGGTTCGGTGTGCGCCTTCCACGCGATTCGCCTCGGCGGGTCGAGGGCCGTGATTTCCGGGAACGTGACGTCCCTGGCCTTGCCGCCCGGCCGCATCCGCTCCTCCGCCCGATAGGTGGCGCCCACCGCCACCGGCCCCTCTGTCGTCTGCGTGACCGAACCGAGCGTGCCCGCCCACTCGCCGTGGCGGGTCAGATCGGCCACATCCTCGTACGCTGCCTCGGGGTTGGCGCGCGTCCAGAACGAGATGTTCAGCTACCCCTCGGCTCGCTTGACCTCGACCGGCATGATGTCCCTCCTTAATGGAACGCTGCGCCGCGAGAAAGGGCGAGTGCGGCAGAACGACGCCCGCCTCGATAGACGCTCCGGTCGAGTCCGTGCAGCGGCGCCGACCGTCCGGAGATGGCCCAGAGAGACGACGGCCGACGGGGGCCACACCCGTTCCAGCGCGTCGCGCTAACTCCAGAAGGTGCGCGAGCATTGATGCTGCCGAAGCCGGGGACGGATCGCGAGGCGAGCTGGACGCGCTCCCCAGGACCTACGCCCCGATGCCTCGGGTCCAGAGCGGCGGCTCGTCGTGGGCCGTCCGCAGTCCGGCGAGCCGCTCGTCGCCCGGCGTCGCGAGCGCCGAATCGCCGAGCACATCGGCCAGCCACCGCTGGGTCCGCCTGTCGAGGGCCAGCTCGGGCAACTGCTGGCCATCGCCTTCCGCCGCCTGACGCAGAACGATGAGGCGCTGAACCGTCGCGGTCGTGTCGGTCCGCGTCCTCCGCAGCCGCCGCTCGGCCCGCGGAATCGCGCGCGACCGCCGCCATCTCGAGACGACATCCGCGATCCATCGCAGCGTCTGATCGAGGTACGTTCCGCTCATCACGCACACCAGGTGGCCCGCGAACACGAAGGGCGCAGCCACGAACGGCGTGCCCCAGTCGCCCCAGTTCGTGTACACCACCGCGGCCACGACGCCGAGAGGCACCAGCAGGGCCAGGACCGCCCACAGCGCCACCCACTGCCCGGGCGCGCGGTCGTCCTGAAACTCCCTCCAGACCTGGGCGAGGTGGTAGCCGAGCCAGATCTCGACGCTGATGAAGACGATGGGAATGACGGCGGCCGCCAGGTCGCCGAGCTGCTCACCGTAGTCCAGCCCGCCGACGATCCAGGCCAGCGCGTCGCGCGCGAGAAGCCGGTCCATGAAATACACGCCGATGACGACCAGGAACAGCAGAAGCGTGATCGGCGCCGGCGCCGTCACGGGCGGATTCTCCGAGGGCGGCGCGCGCCGCAGCGCCGCAAGTTCGCGTTCGAGCTCCGACGCACGCTCGGCGAGCCACGCCAGGGCGCGCTGGCCTTCCATCCACGCCTTGACCCGGCGCTCGCGGCGCCTGCGCTCTTCCGCCGGCGTTCCCAATCCCAGCAGGGTCATGTTCCGTCCTCCTCTTCGAGCACGTAGTCGACGGCCGCCTCGAGCGACCCGAAGCGCATCGCTCCGAAGTCGTCCAGCGGACCCGCGCCCGGCGCCCGCCGCACGCTGAGCAGCCGGACGTCGGCGGGAATCCACCCGCTCGGAAACGGCAGACGCGCGGCGGCGCCTGTGCCTGCGCAACTCGCGCCGACCACGTCGTCCCGCATCCAGACGCCCGAGGGGCAGCACCGGTAGGTCACCCCGGCCTGGTCGGTGAACGTGAACCCCGGCTCCACCGCCGGGGCGCCGTAGACGTCGAGGCAGCCGGGCGATTCGACGCGGTCGCCGACGTAGATGAGCCAGCGTGTCCCCTCGCCGGGCTCGCTCAGGAAGATCGCCGCCTCTTGGATGAGCTTCCAGGGCGTCTCACCGTCGAGAGGGAGCCGGAGCGCCGCCTCGACCTCGGCGTCGAAGGCCGACAGCGCTTGACGCGTCTCCTCGTCGACGGCCTCTGCCGTCGCTTCGAATCTGGCGCGTTCGTGCCGGTCGGCGATGCGATTCCCTGTCCGCGGCGGTTCCGGCGGCGGCTCCAGCCGCAGCCTCGCCAGCGGGCGCTCAGCGCTGCTGACGACACCGACCGCGATCTCGCCGCCGCGCTCGCGCGCCAGCTCGACGAGCGGGGCGAGCGCGTCGGGTTGCGGACCGGAGCCATCGTCGAGCCGGTCGATGACGACGGCGATGCGCACTGGCGGAAGGGCGGGCGTCTCCTCGGCGGCGGGCGTCGGCAAACACCCCGCCGACAGGAGCAACGCCGCGATCCGCAACGCAACGATGCGGCGGTTCATGTCCACCTCCCCGCGGATGGTCGGCGGGCCACGAGTCCTGGGGCGGTCCAGTGTCGGGGGCGGCGGGCGGCCCTCGGCGGGGGAACCGGGCGACCGGACGTCGGCGGCTCGCCGGTGTTCAATGCCACCGTATCGAAGGCCGACGACAGTTCCTGTCGCCTGGCGCCGGCGCCGTGGCAAGTGGCGTGGGCGATCTACCAGTAGAGATCGTCCGGCGTAAGAAGCAGCACACGCTCTTCGGGATCGGCCGCTAGGGCGCGGAGGTCATCGGTGAAGCCGGAGCGCGAACACAAGACCTTCCACGGTCGGGCGATGGGACGCAGGTCATTGGCGGCCCTTCGAAGCGCTGCTTCCAGCCCTTCGAGGTCGCGGCGGCCCATGGGCTGGCGAGACCATTTGCACTCGCCGACCAACACGGCTCGGCCAGCATCCAGAGCTACCACATCGATTTCGTCTTGGATGTCTTCTTTCGCGACCCACCACGAGCCGACGATGTCGAACGTCAATCCGCGGGGAAGTCGGCCGTCCGCGAGCGCCGCCCACAGAAATTGCCTGCACGCCGTCTCGAACGGTCTTCCCGAAATATACATTTCGAACTGCTCGCGTATTCGATCGAGCGCTTCGCCATATCGCCCCATCCCGAGGAGATGACGCAATCGGTCGACGAAGCGGTACCAGAACGCCACGTAATGGTCAGCCAAGACGTACAGCGCCTGACGTGATGCCGTTCGGTGGACCTCATGCACCGGAACGACCCGTTCGACCAGTTGCAATTCGCAAAGCCGTTCGAGTGCGAACATGACGTCAGCAGCGCGCTCCCGCCCGACGGCTCGCGCGATCCTTCCCGGTCGGTGGTGACCGAGAGCGATGGCCCGTAACACAGACGAGTACAGCGCATCGCTACGGAGGTCGGCGAACCGCAACCATGCCGGTTCCTCCGCTAGGCGCGCCCCTCGCCTCAGAATGCTCTCCCGCACATTGTCCCAGAGGCCGCGGGCCGGATCGATCGTTTCCAGATAGGACGGCATGCCGCCCCACACAGCGTACGCCGCAACCTTGTCCTCACTTTCCCAGTGTGGATAGAAGAGCGCAGCCTCCCTGTATTGAAGTGGGTCGACCCTGAGTTGCCCTGTTCTTCGATTGTGCAACGGGCCTCGCTCCGAAAGCGTGTGCTCTTCCATCCAGCTCACCAACGATCCGAGCAGGAAGAGCTTGAGATTGCTCACAGCGCGCTGTTTGAGCTGATCCCACCAGCGCTGCAGCACGCTGGGGATCGCCGGGTCAGCCTCCGCGAGATACGGCAGCTCATCAATCACGGCGACGACCGTGTCATTGGGACGCGATGCCGCGACACGGGCCAGGGCGTCCAGCGCCGCTTCCAACGAAGGCAGAACTCCTGGAACCACGAGCTCGGGAGCGAACGACACGAGCGCGGCGGTCAAGTCTTCGAGCTGGAGGGCAAGGGTTCGGGTCGTCGCTTGGTAGTAGAAGTGTGGGCGGTTTCGCAGCGCCTCGGCCAACAACGCGCTCTTTCCGACTCCTCTTCGCCCGTACACGATGACGAGCTCGGACCGCTTCGAATCGAGAAAGGCGGTCACATCCGCGAGCTCACGGTCACGGTCCAGGAAGCCCATAGGCAAACTATACTTAGCCAAACCATACTTTGTCAAACTATACTTGACCACCTACCGCCGGGCGTCCCCGCAGGCCCCCGCCGTAGACCCAGACCGTCGTTTCGGGTTCAATGCAGGGCGCCGCCGGGCCACCCGAGGGGCCGGCGAGCATCTCGGAGGGACCTCGAGCGATGAACGACCTCTTCTCGATCGAAGGAAAAGTCGCCCTCGTGACCGGCGGGTCGCGGGGCATCGGGCTGATGATCGCGCGCGGCTTCGTGGAGGCAGGCGCCAGAGTCTACATCTCGTCCCGGAAGGCCGACGTCTGCGAGCAGGTGGCGCAGGAGCTATCGCAGGCCGGCGCCTGCGTCGCGCTTCCCGCGGACCTCAGCTCCGAGGCCGGCTGCCGCCAGCTCGCCGACGCCATCGCCGCCCGCGAGGACAGGCTCCACATCCTCGTGAACAACGCCGGGGCCAACTGGGCGGCCCCGCTGGCCGAGTACCCGGACTCGGGCTGGGACAAGGTGATGAACCTGAACGTGAAAGGCGTCTTCCACCTGACCCGCTTCCTCGTGCCGCTGCTGGAGCGGGCGGCGTCCGACGACGACCCCGCGCGGGTCATCAACATCGGCTCCATCGACGGGCTGCAGGCGCCGGCGCTGGAGACGTATGCGTACTCAGCGAGCAAAGCGGCGGTGCATCATCTCACCCGCGTGCTCGCCCACCAGCTCGCGCCCAAGCGCATCACCGTCAACGCCATCGCCCCGGGTCCGTTCGAGAGCAAGATGATGGCGGAGACGCTGCGCCGCTTCGGCGATGCCATCCGCGCCTCTTGCCCGCTGGGACGCATCGGGCGGCCCGAGGACATGGCGGGCACGGCCATCTACCTGGCGTCGCGAGCCGGCGCTTACCTCACCGGGGCCGTCATCCCCGTCGACGGCGGCATCTCGACGCGCCATCAGTAGCCGCGAGGGCGGAGACGCCGGTTCGTCACCGCCGAGGACTCAATCCGCCCCCGGGGCGGACGATACTCGCGGTGGAGGCACCGATGAAGCGGGGTACCCTGTTGGCGCTGATCGCCGCCGGCTTCGCCGGGTGGTGGCTGGGCCGGCAAGCGCCCGACGTCGCTCGGCAAGCGCGACCCCAGTCCCTGGCGCGACCGGAGTCCACCGCGCGGGCTGCGACGCCCGCTGCCCCGGTGACGGAAACGACCGTCGCCGCGCCATCCCCGACGGAGGACGCCGAAGCGCCCGAGCCGCCACCCGCGTCCGGCTCCGCTGACGCTGGCCGCGCCATGCGGGAGGCGCGCTCCACCATCGACCAGCGGATGCGAGCGCTGCGCTCCCGCCCTTCGAAATCCGCCTGACCGCCCGCCCACTCGACAGAACAAACGTGCGTTTACGATACGAGACCCCGTACAATGGGCCCACGACGTGTCGTCCGACGTAGGTTCCTTGACGGATCAGAACATATTGTCTAATCTTCGTCACGATTCGAAGCGCCGACCTCTGTGCAGGGGAGGGCTCCAGTGATTGCGGATGCGTACACCAAAGAGGCGCGGGTGACCCTGTTCCACGGCGACCGCCTGCGATTGTTGTCGAGCATTCCCGATGGAGCCGCCCGGCTGATTGTCACGTCGCCCCCGTACAACATTGGCAAGCGCTACGAGTCGAAGAGGCGCCTGGATGATTATCTGGAGGAGCAAGAGGCAACGATAACGGAGTGCGTCCGAATCTTGGACGAGCGGGGCAGCATCTGCTGGCAAGTCGGCAACCACGTCGTCGGCCCTCAAGAGATTCTTCCTCTGGACATCGCGCTGTATCCGCTTTTCGCGAAGCACGGACTCAAGCTGCGGAACCGCATCGTCTGGCACTTCGAACACGGCCTTCATTGCAGCAAGCGCTTCTCCGGCCGGTACGAGACGATCATGTGGTTTACAAAATCGAACGAGTACGTGTTCGACCTCGATGCCGTCCGCGTACCTCAGAAGTACCCGCAGAAGAAGTATTATCGTGGCCCCAAAATTGGCCAGTATTCTTGCAACCCGCTCGGCAAGAACCCAGGGGACGTCTGGATCTTTCCGAACGTCAAGCACAACCACGTGGAAAAGACGGTCCATCCGTGCCAGTTCCCGGCCGAACTGGTGGAGCGCCTGGTGCTTGCGCTTACGGAGCCGGACGATCTGGTCGTCGATCCTTACATTGGTGTGGGTACCACCGCAGTGGCTGCGGTGCTGCGAGGACGCCGCGCCGCCGGCGCGGACGTGGTGGCGGAATACATCGACATCGCGAAAGAGCGTGTCCGGCTCGCACTCCTGGGTCGTCTTCGGACTCGCCCCATGGATAGGCCTGTCTACCAGCCGCCACGACCACGAGTCACTGGTCGCGAGGGCCAGCAACTGCATTTCGAGTCCGCAGGGAACTTGCCGCTCGCGTCGCGACGCTATGCCTAGGCTTCGCATCTCGGAGACCTACAGTCATCTGTTCGCTGAAGACATCGTGCGGCAGCGTTTCCCCGAGGTTGCGAGCGATATCGAGGGAATCGAGGGGCTTTCCATTCCGCCCCCTGCGAGGCCGAGCAAGGAACGCACAAAGAGGGGCAAGCAGCTATTCCGTGGCGAGAATTTCAATCCGCCGTTGGGGCGGTACCTGAGATCGAGAGGCTGGGACAAACGGAAGGTCCCGTTTCGAGGCGAAGTGGATTTCGCGAAGGGCCGAGTGGCGATCGAAGTGCAGTTCGGCAAGTACTCCTTCGTCGCCCACGATCTCAACAAATTCCTGGACCTGTTCACCTCGGGGGGAGACAACGGCATAGACGTCGGGATCGAGATCATCCCATCGTCCACCCTGGCAGCGCGTATGTACACGGGAGTCGCGAATTTTCGGTCGGAGGTGGCCAGCATTCAGGCGAGGGGCCGAAGCTTGCCGCCAATGCCGATCTGGTTTATCGGCGTCGATGTCGTCGATGACTGAGCGTGCCTCACCCCGGCTGCCAGCCGCCGTCCGGCGCGGTCTGGCCGAGCCTCCACCCGATGTAAGCGCCCCCACGCCTTTCGTGAAGTGGGCCGGTGGGAAGGGGCTGCTCGTGCCGCGGTTCCTGGAGCTCTTCCCGCCCCCAGGACGCTTCCGCCGCTACTTCGAACCCTTCCTGGGCGGCGGCGCCGTCTTCCTGGCCCTGCGGCCCCGTCGCGCGGTACTCTCCGACCTCAACGCCGAGCTCATGAACGCCTGGCGTGTCGTTCGCGACGACCCGGAGGGGCTCATGGCCGCGCTCGACGCCCACGTGTACGAACGCGACCACTACTACCGGGTCCGGGCGCTGGACCCCGAACAGCTCAGCCCCGTCGAGCGGGCCGCCCGCTTCGTCTATCTGAACAAGACCTGCTACAACGGGCTATACCGCGTGAACCGCGACGGCCGCTTCAACGTCCCCTTCGGCCGCCACGCCCGCTCGCTCCGGTTCTACGACCGCGACAACCTGCTCGCCATCAGCCGCTTGCTGCGGAGGGCTGAGCTCCGCTGCGCGACGTTCGAAGAGGCCACGGTCGACGCCGCGGCTGGCGACTTCGTGTACTGCGATCCGCCCTACGACCCGCTGTCGAAGACGTCGAACTTCACCAGCTACACCGAGGGCAGCTTCACCCGCGAGGACCAGCGGCGGCTCGCGTCGGTGGTCCGCGACCTCGACCGGCGGGGCTGCTTCGTCGCGGTGAGCAACTCGGACACGCCCGAGATCCGGCGCCTCTACGGAGGCTTTCACATCGGGACGGTGGCCGCGCCACGGTTCATCAACTGCAAGGGCAACGGCCGTGCGCCGGTCCAGGAGCTGCTGATTCTGAACTTCGACCCGCGGCGGGAGGACGGCTCGCCATGATCGAGCGCGACCAGGCCCCGCTGCCCGACTTCTTGCCCGCGGACTCGACGGCCGACGCCGCCGGCGAGTCGCCGGGGCGGACCCGTGCGTCGTCGGGGGCCGCGTTCGAGCGCGAGGTCGCCCGCATCATCGAAGACCTGGGCCTGTCATATCTGCGCCAGGTCTCGATGGGCGTGAGCGTCCTGGGAAGACGGCGGGTCACGGACTTCCTCGTCTACGACCACCAGGGGCGCAGCCTCGGGATCGAATGCAAGTACCAGGCGGTCTCCGGCTCCGCGGAGGACAAGCTCGTCCACACCATCAACGATTTCGACGCGAGGCCGGTGAAGCACATCCTCGTATTCGGCGGGGAGGGCTTCTCGAAGAACGTCAGCGGCTATCTGCTCAGCACGGGCAAGGCGATCCCGCTCGAGGACCTCCGCCCCTACCTGGTGTTCTATTTCGCGCTGGAAGACCACTACGCCGAATTCGGGAAGCCGTAGCCGTGGCGCCGCGACGATGTCCGGCGGCCTCGGCCGTGGTAGAGTGCCCTCGATGACCGAACGGACGCGCCGGCCTCGATTGAATCCCGCGGACGCTGCACTGATCGCGGTCGCCGCGCTCATCGGCGCTGCTATCGCCGCGGCCTACGCGGCTTACCGCGCTGTCGGCCTCGAGGATACGACCGCCTCGGCGCGCTGGAGCGAGTTCGCCGACGCCATGCTCTGGCCGGGCGCGCTCATCTTCGCCGCCGTCGCCGCCATGGTCTGGTTCGGCTGGAAACTCAACATCGACTGAGGCCGTGCTCCACATCATCATCTGCGCCGACGACCTGCTGGCTCAGGAGACGCTCGAAGCGGTCGCGGGTCCCCTGCGCCCCGGCGAGGACACGCTGATTCGCTTCGACGGGCGCGAGGTCACGCCCGAGGCGCTGCTTCAGGCGGCGCTGACCGGCTCGTTCCTCGGCGGCCGGACAATCGTCATCGTCCGCGACCTGCTGAAGCGATTCGAGGGCGTCACGGCCGGCGGCCGTGGCCGCACCAGAGCCGCCCAGCTCGAGGGCTGGATCGAGGCGGCCGGCCAGCTCGCGCAGGCTCCCCCGAGCGCCGTCGTGGTGTTTCTCGAGCAAGGCCCTCTGCGCGCCAACGCCCTTCTCGAGGCGCTGCGCCCCACAGCCAGGGTGCACGACGTCGCCGCTCCGAAGGAGCAGGACCTCGTCCCCTGGATCGTCCGCCGCGCTCGGGACCGAGGCGCCGGGATGGACGCCGAGGCTGCGGCGGAGCTGGCGCGCCTTGTGGGACCCAACCTCGCGCTGCTCGCGACGGAGATCGAGAAGCTCGCCCTGTACGCCGACGGCCGCCCCATCACAGCGTCAGATGTGCAGGCGCTCGTGGGCGATGTCCGCGAGGCGAAGGTGTGGGACCTCACGCAGGCGGCCGTCGAAGGCCGCGCCGCCGACGCTACTCGCACGCTGGCCCATCTGCTGGACGAAGGGGAATCCCCTCAAGGCTTGCTGGCGTTGCTCGGCGGCGAACTGCGGCGGGTGGCGCTCTACCTGGCGCTGCGCCGCGAGCGGCTCCCCGCCGACGAGCTCGCCCGGGCGGCCGGCGTCTCGTCCCGCGCCCTGCCCCACCTTGCGCGGCGCGCCGAGCGCCTCGCCGGCCGCGTGACGGAAGCGTACGACGCGCTCCTCGACGCCGACGCCGCCATCAAGCGGGGCGTGCTGGATGAACAGACGGCGTTGTACCTTCTCGTGCACCGCATCGCGTCCCTCGCCCGCGCGTGAACCGCCCTTGCGTCGTCTTCCCCCGCCCGCAACCCCGCCGCCCGCGCGATGGCTCACTGCCCTTTCCATGCGCCGGCGTGCGACGACGCTCCCCCGATCGATGAAGGCCACGCTTCAGCGTGCCGACGGGGCATGGGACACCCCCGGGCAGGCTGAAGCCTGCCCTTCGTGCGTGGGGAAAGGTCTTCTGCCGTGCGAATCCATGGGCCGCCGGGCGCCCTCCCCCAGCGATGAAGGCCACGCTTCAGCGTGGCCGACGTCCCTTCGTCATGCTGAGTCCGAGCGAAGCGAGGACGAAGCATCTCTTCTCCCGAACCCGAACGTCGCCCGCCCTGGCGAGACCCTCGGTGCACCTGCGGAGGCGGATGCTCGATGGGCATCGCCGCACATGGGGACGAGAGATGCTTCGCCCGCCAGCGGCAAGCTCAGCATGACCATGGCCCCTTCAGCGCGGCCGACGGGGCATGGGACACCCCCGGGCAGGCTGAAGCCTGCCCTTCACGGATGGGGACAGGCTTTCTGCCGTGCGAACCCG
>DATLZC010000076.1:0-9735 GCA_035574215.1 Dehalococcoidia bacterium
GATGCCGGTGTTCCAGCTCATCGACCGGCTGAGGGACGAAGTGGCCACGCAGATGAACCCCGAACAGGCCGGGCCCGACGTGGAGGGCTCCGTGGAGCGCATGGCGCCATGACGGCGGCCCCCGCGACGAACGTCGCCGGCTTCGTCTTCGGTGTGATCGTCCGCGGCCGGACGTATCTGCGGCTGCTCTACCTCCTGCTGGCGTTTCCGCTCGGACTGGGCTACTTCCTGGTCCTCGTGATCGGCCTCTCCCTAGGCATCGGCCTCATCGTGACCATCGTGGGCGTGCCGCTCCTCGTGCTCATGATGGAGGCGTGGCGCGGCCTCGGCTTCTGGGAGGCGCGGCTCGTGTCGGCCCTGCTCGGCGCGCGCATCGCGCGGGGCAACCCGCCCGTCCGCCGGGGAAGCGGATGGTTCTGGCGGCGTCTCGTCTCGGAGGTGCAGGACCCCCGAACCTGGACGAGCCTGCTGTATCTCTTCCTGATGCTGCCCCTGGGGACGATCTACTTCGCGGCCACCGTGGCGCTCCTGTCGAGCTCGCTCTGGGCGGTGGCCGCGCCATTAGTTTGGCCCGGCGCGCACACGCTCTTCCTCAGCGGGCCCGGCGGGTGGCGCGTCGAGTTCCCCTTCTGGGCGACGTTCCCTCTGGCCCTCGGAGGCATCGTCTCACTGTTCATCAGTCTCCACGTCGTAAATCTGCTCGGCTGGCTCCACGGCCGCCTGGCGGAGACGTTGCTCACGCTGTAGCGCCGTCCGCGGGGCGCAGCGCTCGCAGCGCCATGCGCAGGTCGTCAGGGAGGGGCGACTCGAACTCCATGCGCCGCCCGGTCGAAGGATGGACGAAGGCGAGGCCCGCGGCGTGCAGGAACTGCCGCTCCACCAGAGCCGAGCGCCGCCCGTAGAGGGCGTCGCCCACCAGCGGATGCCTCAGCGATGCGAAGTGCACCCGGATCTGGTGGGTGCGCCCGGTCACCGGTCTCGCCTCGACCAGCGTGTACCGCGGCTCGCCGGAACCGGGGCCGACGAAGCGCTGGAGGACCCGCCAGCGCGTGATGGCCTCGCGGCCCCCGGGGACGACGGCCATCCGCTTGCGGTACCGCGGGTCGCGGGCGATGGGAGCGTCGATGACCCCCTCGTCCGGTCTGAGGTCGCCGCGCACCAGCGCCACGTACCGCTTTTCGACGGCGCGCTCCTTGAGCTGGCGCTGGAGCGCCTGATGGGTGCGGTCGTTCTTGGCGACGATAATGAGCCCCGAGGTGTCCTTGTCGAGCCGGTGCACGATGCCCGGCCGCAGGGCGCCTCCGATGCCCGAAAGGTCCGGGCAGTGCGCTAGGACGGCGTTGACGAGTGTCCCCGAAAGGTGACCGGGGCCGGGATGCACGGGCATGCCCGCGGGCTTGTCGACCACCAGCAGGTCCGCGTCCTCGTAGAGGATGCACAGCGGGAGCGCCTCCGGCTCCAGCGCCACCGGCTCCGGCGGCGGCACGACGACGCGCACACGCTCGCCAGGATTCAGCCGCCGCGACGGCTTCGCCGCCCGCCCCTCCACGGTCACCAGCCCCTCGTCGATGAGCCGCTGCACGCGGGCGCGGCTCAGCTCAGGGACCGCGCGCGACACGAACCGATCGAGCCGCTCGCGAGGCCTGTCGGCCCGGAGCTCAATCTCCTTCAGAGCCTCGCGCAATCGTCTCCCGGGCCTCGCTCAGCGAGAAGAACGCGATGATGGACACGACGCCGATGGTGATGGCGGAGTCGGCGACGTTGAACGCGGGAAAGTGCCGGAAGTCGACGAAGTCGGTGACCTCGCCCCGGAGCACGCGATCGATGAGATTTCCGACGGCGCCGCCGAGCTGGAGGCCGAGGGCGGCGCGGAGGACACCGTGCTCCATCGGCGGGTAGAGGTAGTACAGGACGATGGCGGCCAGGCCAAGCAGGCTCGTCACGATGAGAAACGTGGTCTGACCCTGCAGCACGCCGAACGCCGCCCCGCTGTTGGTGACATGGGTGAACTTCACGAACCAGTCCGGGTCCGGCCACGATTCGCCCAGGAGCAGCCGGTCCCGGACGACCTTCTTCGTGACCTGGTCCGCGAGCACGATGACGGCGGCGAGCAGGAAGAAAGGCGCGTCCGTTCGCAGCCGGCGGGCCAGCGCGCGTTCGGGGCGGCGAGCGGTCGTGGTGCTGGCTTCCCTCACGCGCTCAGCTTAGCATCGCGCCGGGCCGCCGGCACGGACCGCGAGATTGACCCCCGTGACCGCGGGGGCTAGCATGGTTTTCGAAAGCGAGGAGTGGAGAAATGGCGCTGGACCTCTTTCGTCGACGGGCCGAAGAGGAGCGGCAGGCGTACGGCGACCGCCTTCCGCCCGGCCAGAAGCTGACGAACGGCTGGCCGGTGCTCCACTACGGGAGCATTCCGCGCATCGATCTCGCCACGTGGCGCTTCGACATGGTAGGCCTCGTCGAGGAGGAGGTCGGGTTCACTTGGGACGAATTCATGGCGCTCCCGCAGACGACCGTCGTCTCGGACATCCACTGCGTCACCCACTGGTCCAAGTTCGACAACGAATGGCAGGGCGTGGCCATCAAGGAGCTGCTGAAGCACGTGCGCCTGAAGCCGAACGCCCGCCATGTGACGGTCCACTCGTACGGCGGATACACCACTAACATCCCGCTGGCCGACCTCGTCGACGATGACGTCTTGCTGGCGCACAGCCACAACGGCCAGCCGCTCACACCCGAACACGGGTGGCCGCTGCGTCTGGTGGTCCCCAAGCTGTACTTCTGGAAGAGCGCCAAGTGGGTGCGCGGCTTCGTGTTCATGGAAGACGAGCGCCCCGGCTTCTGGGAGCAGTACGGGTACCACATCCACGGCGACCCCTGGAAAGAAGAGCGGTACTCCTGACGCCGAGGGGCCATCCGGCCGCTGGCGCGAGGGCCGGCCGCGCGCTACCTTGTGATGCGGATGGCCGAACTGGACCTGACCGACCGGCGCCTGCTGAATCTGCTCCAGGGAGCGTTTCCCCTCGTGGAGCGGCCGTTCGCGGCACTCGCGAGCGAGCTCGGCGTCACTGAGGACGAAGTCCTCGAGCGCGCCCGCCGGCTTCGCGACGCCGGCGTCATCCGGCACCTCAGCGCGATCTTCGACGTCTACCGTGTGGGGTATCGCAGCGCCCTCGTCGCCTGCGTGGTGCCGCCCGAGCGCCTCGACGAAGCCGCCGCGGTCATCTCGGCGCATCCCGGCGTGAGCCATAACTACAGCCGCGAACACCGCTTCAACCTCTGGTTCGTGATGGCCGTCCCCAGCGATCAGGACTTCGACGCCGCTGTCGACGCGCTCGTCCGCGAGGCGGGCATCGAGACGTACCACGTCCTGCCCGCGAAGCGGCTCTTCAAGATCGCGGTCGAGTACGACATGGTGGGCGGCGCCGCGGCCGCCCGCAAGCGAGAGAACGGACATCGCAGGGCGCCGCGCCGTCCCCTCACGGAAGAAGAGAAGCGGATCGTGCGCCTCACCCAGGAGGACCTGCCCATCGTGGCGCGGCCTTTCGCGCCTGCGGCGGACGCGCTGGGGATGACCGAGGCCGAGCTGTTGCGCCGCCTGCAGGCGCTACAGGAAGAGGGCATCATGCGGCGGTTCGCCGCGGTACTCCGCCATCAGGAAGCAGGCTTCGAATCGAACGGGATGGTCTGCTGGCGGCCCCCGGACGACCGCATCGAAGCGACGGGCGAGGCGCTCGCCGCAGACCCACGCGTCTCGCACTGTTACTGGCGTCCCACGTTCGACGACTGGCCGTACCCCGTCTTCTCGATGATTCACGCCCGGGAGCGCGAGGAGGTCGAACGCATCGCCCGGGAGCTCTCCGAGAAGATCGGCGTCGCCGACTACGCCATCCTGTTCAGCGTGCGGGAGTACAAGAAGGAACGCGTCAAGTACTTCGTGGAATCCCCCGCGGGCGCGCGGTAGCCGCGCCGTCGCGCGCCCCATCGAGGAGTCGCCCGTGACCACTCGTACCATGGACCCCGAGGCCATCAAGCCATATCTGCGCGCCATCGGTCAGGGACCCACGCAGGGCCGGGCGCTGTCCCGCGACGAGGCCCGCGAAGCGCTGGCGGCCATCCTCGACGGGCTGGCCACGCCGGCCCAGGCCGGGGGATTCCTCCTTCTGCAGCGGTACAAAGGCGAGACCTCCGAGGAGCTGCTCGGCTTCGTCGACGCCGTGCGCGACCGTGCCGAGCTCATCGCGCCCGCGGTGGAGGGGCTCGTGGACATCGGCAGCCCCTACGACGGGCGCGACCGGCACCTGGTCGTCTCGCCGGCGGCGTCCATCGTCGCGGCCGCGGCGGGCGCGCCGCAGGCGCTGCACGGCGAGCCAGGCATCGGCCCGAAGGCGGGCCTCACCGTCGGCGCGGTGCTCGAGGCGCTGGGCGTCCCGGTGGACCAACCGCCGGCCGAGGTGCAGCGCTGCCTCGAGACGCTGGGTATCGCATACCTGCGGCAATCGCGGTTCGTGCCTGCGCTCGCCGCTCTCAAGCCGCTGCGGAACGAGATCGGCCTTCGCACGCCGCTCAATACCGTCGAGAAGATCTACAACCTGGCGGGCGCGCCGTATCACCTCATCGGGCTCACTCATCTGCCCTACCTCGACAAGATCGGCGGAGCGCTCACCGGCCTCGGCTTCGTGAAGACGCTCCTCGTGCAGGGGATCGAAGGGAACGAGGACTGCCGGACGAGCCGACCGACGCGCATCATCGAGGTCACCGCCGAGGGAACCACGGAATGGCGCCTGGACCCGGCCCAGTACGGCCTGACGCCGGCCGGCGAAGCGGACCTCGCGTTCCGGGACGCGGCCGGATGCGCCCGCTTCACGGAGGAGACCCTGTCCGGCGACGCGCCCCCGGCCCATCGAGACCTGGTCGCGCTCAACGCGGGGCTGCGGCTCTACCTGGGAAACCGGGCGCGCGACGTCGCCGAGGGCATCGCCCTGGCGCGCGAGGCGATCGCTTCGGGCGCCGCCCGGGCGCTGCTCGAACGCTGGCGGGCGATGACGTAGCCGCGCTACGACGGCTGCGGAAGCGCCAGCGCCTTGATCTTCCACACGCCCCCGAAGTCGGCCCACGTGGCCGTCACCGTGAACTCCTGACTTCCCGTGAACTTCACGGTGAAGATGTGGTCGTCGCCCTCCTGACGCCGGTCCAGGATCTCGTACCCCGTGAGCTGCGGCATGGCGCCCATGTTGCCGCCGCCGGCGGCCATCATCTGCGCCATCGCTTCCGGGCTCAGGTCCGTCATCACCTTCATGAGGTCGCCGGCGATGAGGGCCTGGCAGTTGGCCTTGACGGCGTCTTCGACCGAGATGTCGGGCATGTCGCGACTCCTCCGGAACGCTGATGCGGAACGACGGCCGCCATTGTAGGTTCGGGCCGCGCTGAGCGGCAAGGGCTCCGGGGACTGCGAGGTGCGGACGGCCCCGCCGCGTTCGGTGGCCGCGCAACATCGAGGCCGCCCCGAAGGGCGGCCTCGGTCCAGTCGCGAACAGAGATGGGGGTGAGGTCAGCAGCGCCCTCGCCTCGCCCAGCCCGGGGGGCAGTGCTCCGGCGTGGGCGTCGGCGTCGGCGAGGCCCCCGGCTCCGGCGTGTTCGTCGGCGCCGGCGTCTCCGTGGGAGCCGGCGTCGGCGTGTCGGTCGGCGTCGCGCCGCCGGTCTCGGGATAGAGCGCCGACACGCCGTTGATATCGTCCTGGCTCAGCGCGCACCGCGCACCCGTGTAGTATGCGTACATCACCGCCTGCGTGTCGCTCGAATGTCCGAGGCCGAGCGCGTGCCCCAGCTCGTGCAGGTACACCGTCTGCAGGTCGAACTGCCCGGACACGTTCGTGCAGGTCACGCTCCACGTGAAGTTCCGGTTATCGATGGCCATGTCGAACTCATCGACACTCGTGGAGTACCACGTGACGCCCAGCACGCTCGGGTCTTTAATATCGATCCAGCCGACGTCATTGTGGCCGTCGAACACTTGCGGCCCGGGGCACTCTTTCACCAGCGACGGGCACCGCGTGGTGTCGCCGCCGTCGGCGAAGGCGAACGACGACGTCGGCACGTCCGTCCAGGTCTGCATCGCCGTCGTGAGCTGCGCCCGCGCCGTCGTCGCGCTCAGATAGGACGGCCTACCCGCGCCGTTGTAGGTCACCACCACGGGGAGCGTGTCCCACACGAGCCCCGTCGTCGTGTACCCGGACGACTGCGCATCGGTCAGCGGCGCCGCCTCCGGATACGCCCGGCGAAGCGCCGCGCGGGCGGTGGCGGCCGGGTCCGCTCCCCGGGGCACGGCGACCCACACTTCGACGACGACGCGCTCACCTCCGATGGTCACGACGCCCTGCGCCGAAGCGGCGAGCACAGGCGGCTGCCTTCCTTCCGCCCCGCTTCCCAGCGCCGCCCACAACACGAGCGCGACCGCCGGCGCGAGCGCGCCGATCCACCTGGTCTTCCTCATCGCACACCCCCAAACGCGAGACGTGCGCCGCGGCCTCCCGCGGCGCGGTCAGCCTTGTATCGTACAACGCCGACGCAAGGGCGCGCGTATCGACGTGCGACGCACAGGGGGCAGGAGGGGGAGAAGTCAGGCGATCTCGAGCATGCGCTGGAGTGCGATGCGGGCCCAGTGCGCGGTGTCCTCGGGCACCTTCACCTGATTGACGATGCGGCCCTCCACCAGGCTCTCCATCGCCCATGCGAGATAGGCCGGGTGGACCCGGTACATCGTCGAGCAGGGGCAGACCACGGGGTCGAGACAGAAGATGGTCTTGTCGGGATTCTCCTTCGCGAGGCGGCTCACCAGGTTGATCTCCGTTCCGATGGCCCAGATAGAGCCGGGCTCGGCCGCCGCCACCGTCTTCGCGATGAACTCCGTGGAGCCGTTGTAGTCGGCTGCCTGGACGACGTCGTACCGGCACTCGGGGTGTACGATGACCTTCACGCCGGGGAAGCGCTCGCGCGCCGCCTGGATCTGGCTCACGGTGAACCGCTGATGCACCGAGCAGTGGCCCTGCCAGAGGATGGCCCGGCTGCGCTGGAGCTGCTCGAGCGTCGCGCCGCCGAGGCTTCCGTAGGGACGCCGGTAGTCCCACAGCACCATCTCGTCGAGAGGGATGCCGAGTTTCGCGCCCGTGTTCCGCCCGAGGTGCTGGTCGGGGAAGAAGAACACGCGGCGCTTCTGCGCGTAGGCCCACTCGAGCACCTTCGGGGCGTTGGTCGAGGTGCACACGGCGCCGCCCAGCCGGCCGACGAACGCCTTCAGCGCAGCGGCCGAGTTGATGTACGTGATGGGCAGCGTGTCCTGCGCGATGCCGGCCTCGGTCAGCTCCTCCCACGCCGCCGTCACGTCTTCCTCGTCCGCCATGTCGGCCATCGAGCAGCCCGCCGCCATGTTGGGGAGGATCACCTTCTGATGCGGCGCGCTCAGGATGTCGGCGCTTTCGGCCATGAAGTGCACGCCGCAGAAGACGATGAACTCCGATTCGGGATGCTGCGCGGCGTACTGCGCCAGCTTGAACGAGTCGCCCTTGATGTCGGCGAACTGGATGATGTCCTCGCGCTGGTAGTGATGGCCCAGGACGATGGCCCGCGCCCCCAGCTTCGCCCGCGCGGCGCGGATGCGGGCGACGAGCTCGGGCCCCTCGAGATCCCAGTACTCCCGGGGAATGTCCTGCTGCCAGTAGGCGAACGAGGGCTCCTTCGACAGGGGAACTGTGGCGATAGAATCGCCCTCGCACGCGATGCCGGGCAACCGGCCGTCGGACGGCCTGGCGAGTTCGACGGAGAGAGTGGTCACAGCGGGCAGCCTTCCCGGGCTGGCGCGTCCAGCCGGCTACTTAGTGTGATGTTGACACTAACTTAGCACAGCGGGCCCGCTCTGTCAACGGCTCACAGGATGATCGGCTCGCGCGCCGTAAACGCATACAGCATCGCCGGCCGGTGCGCGCCTTCGCGCCGGCTTCGTCCCGTCGCGCGCACGATGCCTGTCGAGAGGATGCGCTTGCGGAAGTTCCGCTTGTCCAGCCTTCGGCCCAGGATGGACTCGTACGTCCGCTGCAGCTCCGTCAGGGTGAACTCCTCCGGTAGGAGGCTGTAGGCCACGTTGGTGTACTGCAGCTTCGCCCGCAGCCGCTCGACCGCGTAGCGGATGACTCGCGCGTTGTCGAACGCCAGCTCCGGGAGGTCGCGGACGGCGAACCACGCGGGCTGCCAGTCGCCTCCCTGGCGCAGGCGCGCCCGCTCGTGATCCACCAGAGCGAAGTACGTGACCGCGATGGCCCGCCGCGGCGACGCGCCGTCGAGGTCGCCGAAGGTGTAGAGCTGCTCGAGGTAGACGTCGCGGACGCCGGTCTCCTCGACGAGCTTACGGCTGGCGGCCTCGTCCAGCGACTCTCCGGGCTGGAGCACCCCGCCCGGCAGCGCCCAGCGGTCGCGATAGGGCTCCGCCGCGCGCCGGATGAGGAGCACCTTGAGCTCGCCGGCCTCGACCGTGAAGATGACGACGAGGACCGCTACGAGCGGCGGACCCGGCTGGTCGTTCACCCGCGCATCCCTCCGGGGTGACGTCGCCGCGGCGCTACCGCCGCCGGCGCCGAGCCCGCCATTCGCGGACGCCGATCGAGAGGTTCCACACGAGCCCGACCAGGGCCACAGCGCCCACCGCGCCCGCGACCGAAATCACCAGCAGGGAAACGAGCGCCATCGTCCGCTCTATGCCCCCACCGGGACGGCGGCCACCCCGCGAAGCGACCACGCCGTCGCCGCCTCGATGCGCACCGGAACCACGTCGCCCGGGGCGAGCCCCTCTCCCGTGAAATGCACGAGTTTGTTCGACCGTGTCCGCCCGGTCCACCGGCCGTCCTTGAACGTCTCGACCAACACCTCCTGCGTCGTTCCGATGAGCCCGGTGTTGATCTCGGTGGCGATGCGCGCCTCGAGCTGTTCGATGGCGTGCAGGCGGCGCATCTTCTCCTCGCGGGGGACGTCGTCCTCGAGCTTCCGGGCGGCGATGGTGCCGGGTCGTGGCGAGTACGCCGCCACGTGCACTTTGTCGAACCGCAGACGCTCCACGAGGTCGTAGGTCGCCCGGAACTCCTCCTCTGTCTCGCCGCAGAAGCCTACGATGACGTCCGTCGTGATGGCGGCGTCGGGCAGCAGTCGCCGGATCAGCTCCACCTTCTCGAGGTACTCGGCCACCGTGTAGCCGCGCCGCATGCGGGCCAGGGTGGCGTCGTGTCCGGCCTGCACCGGGATGTTGAAGTACTCGCACACCTTCGGGAGGTCCCGGACCGCCTCGACGATGCGCGGCGTCATGTCCCGTGGGTACGACGTGAGAAACCGGATGCGCCGCAGTCCCGGCGTGTCGTGGATCGCCGTCAGCAGGTCCGCGAGGTCGGGCCGGTCCGGAAGGTCGTGCCCGTACGCCTCCACCGTCTGCCCCAGGAGCGTCACCTCGCGCACGCCCCGCGCGCACAGGTGCTCGACCTCGCGGCGGATGTCGTCGATGGGACGGCTGCGCTCTCGTCCACGCCGGTACGGGACGATGCAGTACGTGCAGAACTTGTCGCACCCGTGGATCACGGGCACGTAGGCCGTCACCGAGTCAGGGACGGCGTAGGTCGTCGGCCAGAACTCGCCGCCGGTGTCCTCGACGCCGACGGCCTCGAGGATCGGCGCGAACTCCTGGGGCCGGGCGAACAC
>DATLZC010000077.1:0-7286 GCA_035574215.1 Dehalococcoidia bacterium
CGGCGACCCCAACCCTAGCGGCTGCGATGTCGTAAGGATCGGCATGATTGACGCTGTGGGAGGGCTCCACGGCGAACTCGTGTGGATGCACACCAGCAGAACCCGTTCGGCTCCAATGGAGATGTATGCTGGCCCAAGTCCTGGGACACAGAGAACCTTCAGGGTTGGCCAGACGACAGCGGACAATGATGGAGGCTGTCCATGGACCGGGTACCATGTCCATCAGGGAACGGCCCTCGATTGCATGGGAGTGAACCAATCGTTCAGGCCTACGACGATCTATGAAGTTTGGGACGTGTTCAGACACATCCATGCGATCGACTACGCCGAGGGTCTCCACGGTTGCGACGGGTAAGCACGCGGGTTGACCGCACGATGTTCTCCTGAAGCTCGGCGCCCGCAACCGAACGGACGCCGTCGTGAGGGCGTTGCGGCTGGGCATCCTCCAGCTCGACGACATCGCGGAATCCGACAGGGGCGCTCACTAAGTAACGGTTAGAAGTACTCATGGAATGTTCCACTTGACGACGCCTCGTCAGCAGCGCATGCTCCTGGGGCCGGGAAGCATCCGCCAGGAAAGGGGGTGATTCCCCATGTGGAGGCGTGTGGCTCTCGGGTTGCTCTCAGCGGCCGCGCTATCCCTTGCCGGCTGGATGGTCGTCAGCCGCCTGGTGGAAAGCGGCGAGTCGCCCCTCGCAAGGTATGAGCGGATCGCCGAGGAAGACGCCGCCAAGCCGAGGTTCACCGGCCAGATCGGCGATTTCCTCGTCTTCTCGCAGCTGGAGCTGTCCCAGCGCGGCGACGTGCCTGCTGAGGCCAGAATCTTTGACTGCCCCAGCACGCCCGTGCCACTTTCGGACTCCTTGAGACGCCAGGAGCTGTGGTCTGACGTCTTCGAGCAAGGAGGCACCGGGTGGTCTTGTCCAGGACAGGGTGTCGTGCTCATCAGCAACGGGCCGCAGCATGGCGAGCAGACTCCCCCGGGGGACGGCTCGAGGCTCGCCCGAGGCTATTTCCGGTCACTGCCGGTACCCGTCATCCTGGACGCGCCTCGAGACCGGTTGGAACTCGTCACTGTGGAGGGACACCCCGGTCTTCTCGAGCGTCCGCCGGAAGGGTTGCCCTACGGGAAAGCAAACTTGATCGTGATTGAACGGTACCCGAAAGGCGACACGCTCGGGATTTTCGTAGAGGTGCGGTTCGCTCCGTCGGTAGAGGCGGCGATCAAGCACGCTGAGGGAGTCATACCGTAAGAAGGCTTCTCTCACGCCAAGTCTTTGCGGGCGTGGGGCATCCTCAAGCTCGACGACATCGCGGAATGCGATAGCGGCGCTAACAAGGTTAGAAGCGGCCGCGCTATCCCTTGCCGGCTGGATGGTCGTCAGCCGGCTCGTGGAAAGCGGCGAGTCGCCCCTCGCAAAGTATGAGCGGATCGCCGAGGAAGACGCCGCCAGGCCGAGGTTCACCGGCCAAATCGGCGATTTCCTCGTCCTGCCGCTCACGAACGGCGAGCTGCCGAAGGAGGCGAGGATATTGAGTTGCGGGGACATGGGCAGCACACCGGTCCCGGCGGACGCGAACCTAAGGAATCATGAACTATGGTCTCCGGCCTTCGAGGGAATAGGCATCGGATGGTCTTGTCCTGGGCAAGGTGTGGTAGCGGTCAACAACGAGACTGAGGAAGCGTACAAAGAGCAGGAGGTTACAGGCGACGGCTCCCAGCTCATCCGCGGCTATATTCGCGCTGTCCCGGTTCTCGTGGCCCGGGACGCGCCACGAGACAGATTGGAGCTGGTAACAGTGGAAGGCCACCCCGGGCTTCTTGAGCATCCGGTACCAGATCTTCCCTTTGGCCTGGCAAGCCTAGTTGTCATCGAAAGGTACCCAGAAGGAGATAGGCCCGGCATCCTCGTGGCTGTCTACTCAGCTCCATCAGCAGAAGCGGCGATCGAGCACGCTGAGGAGATCATGCCATGAGGAGGCTTCTCTCACTCCATCGTGGGAGGCATCCCACTCGGCGCGCCCAGCGTCACTGCGGCTACGCTTGATTTGCCCCCCGCCGCAAGGCAGAACGCGAGCGTGCCTGAGGCGTAGCGAGCTCCGGGCGCAGGCTTCGCATGGTTCGGCCGTCCCGTCCCCGCGCCACTGCTCGACCGTTGACCACCCGCGTCGGGGAACTCCCCGATACCCTCCCACCGGCCGCCGCGCGACCATTCCCGTGTGAGACTCGCACGAATCCCCGCGTCCCGCCGTTGGTCCGTCGCTCTCGCGGCCGCCGCGCTCGCGGGCGCCGCGCTGCTGTCCTCGCCGAGCGCCGCCTTCGGTCAGACGGACACACCGACGCCGACGCCTACGGACACGCCCGTATCTACGAACACGCCGACGCCGACAGCGACAGCCACGCCCACGGCGACCAGCACATCCACCCACACCCCGACGGCGACGGCCACGAGCACGGCAACGGCGACGCCGACCCCCACATCCACGCCCACGGCCACACGGACGCCCACAGCGACGAACACGCCCGCGCCTGCGGCGCCGCCGCAGTCGCCCGTCGAGCGACCGCCGTCGAGCGAGGCGGCGAACGCTGGCGCGCTGCCCAACGCGGGCGGCGGCTGGGGTCCGCCCGCGCGGATCACCTACGGCCTGCTCGCCGGCCTCACGGGATGCCTGTTCCTCGCGGCGGGCGGCGGCTATCTCCTGGGCAAGGGAAGTAAACCGCCGCTGCGGCGTCCTCCCCCTTGGCCGAAGTGACGATCGCCGTCGCGCGGCGCGTGCTACGATGCCGGTCGTCGACCCTGCGGAGCGAGCCGTGCCCGTCCTCCACGTCATCCTCATGGAGTTGAAGCCCGGCTGCGACCCCGCGCCCCTGCTCGAAGCCGCGCGGGCCTTGCGCGGCGCGCCGGGCGCGCTCGACGGCGGCGCCGTGCGCGCCGACGCCCCCGAATCGACGCACGACGCCGCGCTCTGGGTCCTGCTTCCCGACCGAGGGGCGCTCGACGCCTTCGGCGCCAGCGAAGTCCTCATGCGCTTCCTCCGCGACGCGCTGGCGCCCACTCTGGCGCGCATGGACTCGGGGGACTTCGAGGTCCCAGGGTCCCCGGCCGCGGGCGACGCTGCGCTGGTCTTCGCCGCACAGGCCCGCCACGGCGTCTTCGCGTGGGAGTGGGAGCGCGCCGCCGCCACCCTGCCGCCGGGGGCGGCCGCCGGCGCCTCGGCGGGCGACCGCTCGCGGTTCGACTTCGGGGGCGTCATCACCTTCCCGGCCCGCCTCGACCTCGACGACTGGCTGGTCGGCTGGCCGGGCGAACTCGGGCCGCTGGCGTCCTCGCTCGCCTGGGTCGCGGGACGCGCCGAGCGCTGGGAGGCGGCTCCATGATCCGCTTTCGGCGCCCCCGCCGGTACAACGTCGCGGTGATCCTGGCGGCGCTCGCCGCGGCCCTCGTGATCGCCATCATCGCTGGCGTGCAGGGAGAGGACGAACCGTCGTCGCCGACTCCCACACGGGCGCCTGCATCGCCCACAGCGACGCTCCCGGCCCCTCCACTCGAGACGCCGACCCCCTCCACTTCGGGTGCGCCCATCGGCCCGGCGGCGACGCCTGCGCCCGCGGACCGCGGATTCCGTCCCGCCTTCGTCCACCCGGACCCGTCGTCCCTGACCCGGGCGACCGTGGTCGACGTCGTGGACGGCGACACCATCGACGCGATCGTCAGCGGCGTCGAGGAACGGGTGCGCTTGTACGGCGTGGACACGCCCGAGCGAGGAGACCGGTGCTTCTTCGAGGCCGCGGCCCGCACCGAGACGCTCACCCGCGACGGCGTCCTGCTGGAGCCGGGCCCGCGGGCGCGCGACCGGTACGGCCGCCTGCTGGCGTACGTGTACACCGCCGGCGGCGTCTCGGTCGACGCGCAGCTCATCGCCGAGGGTCTGGGCACGGCGTGGCGCGAGGACGGCCAGCACCGCGACGCCTTCGTCGCGCTCGAAGGCTCGGCCCGGGCCGCGGGGGCCGGATGTCTGTGGAGGTGAGGCCTGGCCTCACGCCCGGTTCCTCAACCTCGGGCGGCGTCAGCGGACCCACACGCGTTCGCCGTCGGTCTCGATGACGACGCGCCCGTCCTCGTCTGTGCGGTAGACTCGGGCCCCCGACGCCTCCAGGCGCTCCACCACCTCCGGCGCGGGATGCCCGAAGCGATTCCCTGCGCCGACCGAGATGATCGCGACGGATGGCCGGACGGCGTCGAGAAACGGCTGCGTCGTCGACGTGCGGCTCCCGTGGTGCGCCACCTTGAGGACGTCGGCGCGCAGATCGAGGCCGGATGCCAGCAACGCCGCCTCCGTCTCCGCCTGGATATCGCCTGTGAGGAGCATCGTGACATCGCCGTAGCGAACGCGGACGACCAGCGATGTGGCGTTCAGGTTCTCGCCGTCGATGTCCGGCGGTGGCCAGAGGACGTCCAGTCGCACGCCGTCGAGGAAGATGCTGGCCGGCGCGGCCAGCGGGCGAACGTCGGCGCCCTCGACTCGCACGGCTCGTCGCCACGCCCGCGCGGCGCCGGTGTCGGCGCTTCCCGGCCCGAAGACGATCGTCCTCACCTCATAGCGCTCGAGCGTCTCGATGAGCCCTGCGACGTGGTCCTCCTGGGGGTGCGTGAGCGCCACGAGGTCGATGTCACGGTCGCCCGGCCCCAGGATACGCCCCAGCTCCGCGAGGACAGCGCCGTCGGGTCCGCCATCGATGAGCGCCTGCGCGCCGGACGGCGTCTCGATGAGCAGGGCGTCGCCCTGTCCCACGTCGAGCGCTGTCAGGGTCAGCGTCGGCGGCGAGTCGGCCCGGACGGCCGGCCATCCCACGGCCAGCGCCGCGAAGGCGAGCGTCGCCGTCGCCCACGGGGCGGGCGACGGCGCGAACGTCCGTCTCGCCAGCCGCCAGACCAGCGGGGCCAGCCCCGGGCCGTCGCCGGCCGCGCCCGGGGACGTCCTGGCCCCGATCCACCAGGCCGCCCCCGCGACCGACACGAGAGCGACACCAGCATGCCCCGCGCCGAAGCCGGATGCGGCCACGGTCGCTCCGGGCATCCGAGCCAGCGTCTCCACCGCGAGCGTCATCGCCCGCAAGGGGATCCACGTGGGCCAGGCGAGGACGGGCGCGGCGCCCGGAATCAGGCCGCCGACCGCGGCCACGAGCGAGGCGCCCAGCGCGAGGGGGAAGAGGGGCAGCACGAGAATGTTCGCGGGGATCGAAATCAGCGAGAACCGATCGAAGTGAAGCGCAATCAACGGCGCCGTCGCGACCGTGGCGGCGGTGGTGACGGCGGCGGGCTCGACCACGAAGAGCCGCGCCGCATCCGAGCCGCGCAAGGGCCCGCCCAGCCGCGCCCACGCCTGCCGCTCGAACGCCGGCGCGAGCCATATCACCGCCGCCGTCGCCGCGAAGCTGAGCTGGTACGAGGGGTCGTGGACGACCGAGGGCTCGGCGCCGGCCATGCCTGCGGCGGCCGCGGCGATGGCGGGGCCAGCGCTCCCCGGACGCCCCAGCAGTCCCGCCCCCACGTACAGCCCGCCCATGATCGCCGCTCGCACGACCGACGGCGACGCTCCGGTGAGCATCGTGTAGGCCGCGATCACGCCGAGCGTGGCCACGCCGGCGGGACGCCGCCCGATGAGCCACGCCATCGCGCCGATGGCGAGCCCGGCGACTAGGGTGACGTTGTATCCGCTGATGGCGATGAGGTGCGATGTCCCGGTGTCGTTGAAGGCCTGCGCCAGGCCGTCGGACAGGCCGGAGCGGCGCCCGAGCAGCAGGCCTTCGGCGAACGCAGCCTCGGGCTCCGGCAGCGTCCGCTCGATTCCTCGCCCGAGCGCGCCGCGGGCCTCCACGAATGTCCGTACGACGCGATTCCCGCCCCCGGAGCCCACCCGGCGCACGCGGGGGAAGTCCATCACCGACACGACGCCCTGCCGCTGGAGGTACGCGCGGTAGTCGAACGCCTCTAAACTCGGCGGCGTCTCGAGCTCGCCCGTCGCCTCCACGGCGTCGCCGTACGCGAACCGGGGGTAGAGCGGCACGCGCACCAGCGCGCGGCCGGACGAGGCCCGCCAGCCCCCGGGGCCCCGCACGTCCGTCACCTCGACCCGGAACCGCTGCGCCCCGTTCCGTACCACCGGCTCGTCGATGACCACGCCGCGGATGGTCACCGCCCGCCCGTCGTTCAGCCGCGCGATGTCGGCTTCGTCGGGCCGCGTCGCCGCCTCGTACCGCCAGGCGCCGCCCCAGAAGAGGACCGCGCACGCCGCGCCCACGATCGCGAACCGAGGCGAGCGCGCCGTCGCGGCCGCGGCCATCGCGCCAGCCGCGATGCTCCAGGCGGGCAGCGTCGCTTCGTTCCCGCCGGCCGCGGCGTACGCGACTCCCGCGAGCCACGCGCAGGCCACGATGACCAGCGTCATGACCTAGCGCCCCACGGAGCCAACGGTGACGTAGGGCCGGATGCGCTCCAGCGTCGACGCCGGCACGAGCTTCCGGGCCACGAGATCGTCGGGGCTGCTGAAGGGACCGTCGGACGCCCGGCTTTCGACGATGCGGGCGGCGTAGACCTCGCCGATGCCGGGCAGCGCCTCGAGTTGGTCCGCCGTCGCCAGATTCAGGTCCAGGGGCGCCGTCGCGCCCGCCACCTCGTCCATGGCCGGCGCCGGCTGGCCGATCCTCGGCACGGTGACCTGATCTTCGTCGCGAAGCCGCCGCGCCAGGTTGATGCGTTCGGGGTCGGCGTCCTCGGCGAAGCCGCCGGCGGCCGCGACGGCCTGCTCGACGCGGTCCCCGTCACGAAGGGTGTACACGCCCGGGGAGACGACCGCACCCGTCACGTACACGACGATGGGCCGCCCTGTGTCCGGGGCCTCTCCTGCTCGGATGACGGGAGCGCCCGGATCGCGATGACGCGACCACCCGACCAGAGTCGCCGCGCTCAGCCCGAGGAACGCCAGTGCGCTGACGAAGAACAGCGCCCACCGGACCGCATCCATGCGCGACATACCGTGATCCTTCACTCCGCCGACGGGCGAGCGGAACGGAACGAACTGTACGCGGATCGCAGAGCGCGCGCAACCGCGGCACGCCGGCCGACGCTCCGAACGTCGCTGCGCAGCCGCTTTGCTATACTTCGGCCGGATTCAAGGAGTGCCCCCGTGCGCGGCCGCGACCTCCTCTCCATCGGGGACCTGAGCCCCGATGAGCTTCGCCTGATCCTCGATACGGCGCTGCGGCTGAAGCGCGATCGCCGGGG
>DATLZC010000078.1:0-8777 GCA_035574215.1 Dehalococcoidia bacterium
GAACAACGTGCTGTTCAACGTGCTCACCAAGGCCGAGCAGCAGTCGGCGCTCAAGGCCCTCAAGAAGATCCGCTCGCGCGGCTTCGAGATGCCGGAGACCGACTTCAAACTACGGCGCGCCTCCTTGCACGAAGTCTGGTCCACCTAGGCCGAGCGCGTCCGCGCGTCGCCCCCGAAGCACCTGATGGCCCGGGGCGGGGGGACCGGGCCATTGCCCCCACCTTGCCCGTGGTCGCACACTGACGACGTGACCAACGTCGGCGGTTCGGACGTGGACGTCGTCGTTATCGGCGCGGGCGTCGTCGGCCTCGCGGTCGCACTGGAGCTGTCCGACGGCCGCGCGGTGGCCGTTCTCGAACGACACGACGCGCCGGCCCGGGAGAACAGTTCCCACAACAGCGGCGTCATCCATGCGGGCCTGTACTATCCGGCCGGCTGGCTCAAGACCACGTTGTGCGTCGAGGGCAACCGGCTCCTGTACCGCTGGGCGCGCGAGCATGGCGTGCGCGCGGAGCGCATCGGCAAGCTTATCGTCGCCATCGACGAAGCCGACTTGCCGGGCCTCGACGAGCTCGAGCGCGCCGCGCGCGCCAACGGCGTGCCGGACGTCCATCGCGTGAGCGCGTCCGAAGCCCGCGACCTCGAGCCGCACGTGCGCTGCGCTGGAGCGCTCTTCTCGGGCTCGTCGGGGGTCGTCGACCAGATGGGGCTCGTGGCGTCGTTTCATCGTGCGGCCGCGGCCCGCGGCGCCGTCTTCGCGTTTCGCCACGCCGTCGAACGCATCGAGCGGCGCGCGCCGGCCGGCTTCATCATCGCGGGCACGGGCCCCGATGGCCGCCCGTTCACCGTCACCGCCGGCGTCGTCGTCAACTCCGCCGGGATGGCGGCCGACCGGCTCGTCGCCACGCTGGGCTACGACATCGACGGCTCTGGGACGACCCCACGCATGCGGCAGCGGCTGAACAAGGGCCGCTACTACGACATCGTCGACTCCACGAAGGCCCGTCTCGTGTCGCGCCTCGTGTATCCCCTTCCCCACGGCGACCGCGCGGGGCTCGGCGTTCACCTCACGCTCGACGTGGACGGGAACGCCCGTCTCGGGCCGGATACCGAGTGGCTGCCGGCGGACGCGACGCCCGACTTCCGTTCGGCGGACGACCGGCGCGACGAGTTCCTCGCCTCCGCCCGCCGGTACCTGCCCTGGCTGGAGCGCGACGACCTGGCCCCCGGTCAGGTGGGGTACAGGCCGAAGCTCTCGGGGCCCGGCGAGCCGCCGAGCGACTTCCTCATCTGGCACGATCGCGGCTACGTGCACCTCGGAGGCATCGAATCACCGGGGCTCACCGCCAGCCTCGCCATCGCGCACTACGTTCACGCTCTCCTAAAGCGCTCCCGACCGTCTTGACCATCCAGCTTGGCCGCGATAGGTCTAAGAAGATTCCCACATCCCGGAGGGAGCGCCGCATGAGCGTCGAGATCGTCCCCAGCGACAACGGCCCGTATCTGGTGAAGGGCGACTTCACGTTGCGCGACCCCGCGGGCAACGAGTTCCCCAAGAAGAACTCGGTCGCGCTCTGCCGGTGCGGGCAGTCGGCGAACAAGCCCTTCTGCGACGGCACCCACAAGCGCGTGGGGTTCAAGAGCGAGGTGCGAGCCCGCTAGTCGCGACCATCCCTTTCGACCAGAGCGCGAAATCGGCGGGCGTCGTCCAGCATGGAGACGTTGTTGAACATGACGTAGACCGGACGGCGCCCGGCAGCCAGCTCTCTCTGGCAGCGGCCGAGAAGCTCCCGCAGGTCCTCGTCCGTGTAGCGGTAGCGATGCCCTCCGCGGCCGTGCAGGCGGAAGTAAGCGACGTCGCCTCCGAGTGTGGGCCCAGCGAAGGGGTCCACTCCGTGCACCAGGCGGAGCTCCCGGCAGACATCGGCGACCAGCTCGGGAGGCCACTCCCCGCGCGGCTCCCACACGAAGGTCCGCCCGTCGCGCTCCGCCGCGCGGAAGAACGCCCGAAGGTTCGCGACCGACGTCTCGGTTGGGGCGAAGCTCGCGGGGCACTGAAACACGATCGCCGGACTGTCGAGCGCCCGGGCGACCTCGAACGTGCGACGCCACGCCTCTCGGACCTCGTCCGTCGGCCGGAACCAGCCGTACGCGTCCGGGGGCGCCGTGAGCGGCTCGCGAAGCCTGCGGTACGTCGGGCTCGAAGGGGCATGGGTGACGAGCTGCCACGCCTTCATCGCGAAAGCGAAGCCGGGCGGCGCCTCGGCGCGCCACTTCCGCGCCGTCTCCACCCGCGGAAGCTGATAGAAGGTCTGCTGCACCTCGACGGCGGGGAATTCAGCGTAGTAGCGTCGCCTGCCGACGGGGAACCCGCAGCACCCGACGACGATGTCGCCCGGCCCTCCGTCGCGCCCGAGGCCGTCCGTACGCGACTTCACTGGAACGCCCCGCGTCAGTAGACTGGACGCCGCATTCTCTCTCGCGATCCGCCGTTCGTCCAAGGAGCGCTGCGATGTCGTTCGTGCCGACCCCCGAAATTCGAGAGCTCCGCGCCAAGGTCAAGGCCTTCATGGAGGAGTACATCTACCCCAACGAGCCGCTCTTCCACCGTGGCGGTCCCGAGGCCGAGGCGCTCATGAAGGATCTGCAGGCGCGGGTGAAGGCGATGGGGATGTGGGCCCCGCATCTCCCCAAAGAAGCGGGCGGGATGGGGATCGGCTTCCTCCCCTACGTCTACATGAACGAAATCCTCGGGCGGAGCCCCTACGCCCCGCGCGCCTTCGGATCGCAGGCGCCCGACTCCGGCAACGCCGAGATCCTCTGGCAGTTCGGAACGCCGGAACAGAAGGAGCGCTGGCTGAAGCCCCTGGTGGCGGGGGAAATCCGCTCCTGCTTCTCGATGACCGAACCCGAGGTCTCCGGCGCGGACCCCACGGGCCTCCAGACGACGGCCGTCCGCGACGGCGACGAGTGGGTCATCAACGGGCACAAGTGGTTCACGTCGGGCGCCATCGGTGCGAGCTTCGCCATCGTGATGTGCGTGACCGAGCCCGACGCACCGCCCCACCGCCGGATGACACAGATCATCGTGCCCACCGACACGCCGGGCTTCGAGATCGTCCGGGCAGTGCCGGTCATGGGCGAGATCGAGGGCAACCACTGCGAGATCCGGTACAACAACGTCCGCGTGCCGATCACCAACACGCTGGGCGAGCCGGGAGACGGCTTCCGCATCGCCCAGAAGCGGCTCGGCCCCGGCCGCATCCACCACTGCATGCGGTGGCTGGGCCAGGCGCAGCGCGCGTTCGAGATGATGTGCCAGTACGCCCTCAAGCGCCACGCCTTCGGTGGCCCGCTGGCCGACAAGCAGACCGTGCAGAACTGGATCGCCGACTCGGCGGCCGAGATTCAGGCCGCGCGTCTGCTCACCATGCACGCCGCGTACAAGATCGACCAGGGCGACGAGGCGCGGGTCGAGATTTCGCTCATCAAGTTCTGGGGCGCGAAGGTGCTGCACGACGTCATCGACCGCGCCATCCAGGTGCACGGCGCCCTGGGCGTCTCCGGCGATACGCCGCTGGAGTCCATGTACCGCCAGGCGCGGGCCGCGCGCATCTACGACGGGCCCGACGAAGTGCATCGGATGGTGGTGGCGCGCCGCATCCTCCGAACCTTCCGAGAGGGCGGCGTCTGGGAGTTCGAGTGAGGCGCCGTCAGGGGCCTGCCGGCACGAGCGCGTCGGTGGCGGCGAGCTCCCGCACGTCGCGCGCGCCGATGCCGAACATGGCGACGCGCAGCTCGAAGATCAACGACTCGATGTAGCGCGCCGCGCCATCCTCCGAGGTGGCGGCGCCTTCCAGCGCGCCCGCGCCCACGCCCGCCGCCGCGGCGCCGAGGGCGATGGCCTTGGCTACGTCGACGCCGTCGCGGATGCCCCCGCTCGCCAGCACCGGGACGCCGGGCGGAGCGTCTTTCAGCGCCCGCAGGCACTCGGCCGTTGGGATGCCCCATGACCCGAAGACCGCGCCGGCGCGTTGCCGCAGTGGATCGCGAGCGCGCAGCCCCTCGATCTTGCTCCAGGGGGTGCCTCCCGCCCCGGCGACGTCGACGGCGCTGACCCCCGCCTCCACCAGGCGGCGGACCACGGCCGGCGACAGCCCGAAACCCACCTCTTTCACGATGACCGGCGCCTCGAGCGCCCGGCACACGCGCTCGATCGCCGCCAGCACGCCGCGAAAGGTGGCGTCGCCCCCTTCCTGAATCGCCTCCTGCACGGGGTTCAGGTGCAGCGCCAGCGCGTCGGCCCCGATCATCTCGACGGCCTTGCGGCAGTCGTCGATGCCCAGCCCACGGACGAGCTGGACGGCTCCCAGGTTCGCGAAGAGCAGGATGTCGGGCGCGACGTCGCGAACGCGGTAGCTCTCCGCCAACGAGGGGTCGGCCAGTGCCGCCCGCTGCGAACCGACGCCCATGGCGATGCCGAAGCGCTGGGCTGCGGCGGCGAGCCGCCGGTTGATTTCGCCCGTGCCGGCGGCTCCGCCGGTCATCGCCGTGATGTACAGGGGCGCTCCGAGACGCTTGCCCAGCAGCGTCGTTGTCGTGTCGATCTCATCGAGGTCGATCTCCGGTAACGCATTGTGCACGAAGCGATAGCGCTCGAACCCGGAGCTGACTTCGGGGCGCAGCTCCTCGGCACGCTCCAGCACCAGGTCCAGGTGCTCGCGTTTGCGCCGCTGGATCGTCCCGCTGTCGTCAGTCATGCGTGACCACCATGTGCGGCGCCGGCGCCGCCGGGCTACTGCAAGTGCTTCCGAAAGAACGCCAGCGTGCGCTCCCACGACAGCCGGGCGGCGTCGGCGTTGTACACCTCCGGACGGGTGTCGTTGAAGAACGCGTGCTCCGTGCCGGGATAGATGTGGAACTCGACGTCGACCCCGGTCTTGCGGATGCGGTCCTCGAGCTCGCGCGCCACGGCGGGGCTCGCCCACTGGTCATGCTCCGCGTAGTGTCCGAGGACCGGCCCGGCCAGCTTCGAGAGGTCGGGCTGGACGTTCCCCGGAAGAACGCCGTAGTAGATGACGCAGGCGTCGATGGGCCGCAGCGTCGCGATATAGAGCGAGAGGCCGCCTCCCATGCAGAATCCCACGCTCCCGATCTTCCCCGTGCATGCGGGATGGCTCTTGAGATAGTCGTACGCCCCCGCCATGTCCTTCGCCGCCTGGTCCATCCGCATCGCCATCATGAGCTTCCCCGCCTCGTCGGGCTCCGTCGTCGTCTTGCCGTGATACAGGTCGGGCGCAATGGCGACGAACCCCTCAGCGGCAAAGCGGTCGGCCACGTCCTTGATGTGCGGGACCAGCCCCCACCACTCCTGAATCACGATGACGCCGGGCCCTCGCCCCGACGGAGGCAGCGAAAGGTACCCTTCGGTGGTCTGTCCGTTGCTGGGGAACGAGACCATCTCACCTGGCATGTGACGGCTCCTTTCAGCGAGAGATGTCGGCGCCGAGTATACGCCGTCGCCCTGGAACGAGGAATCGGCGGGACGGTCAGACGGTGTCCGCTTCGGGCCGTACGAGGACGACAGGCACCGGCGAGTGGGCGACGACGTCGAGCGCCACGCTTCCCATGACCAGATGGCGGATGGCGCTCTCGCCGCGCGTGGACATCACGATGTACTCGGCGCCGTGATCCCTCGCCGCCTGCACGATGGCGTCGGCGAGATAGAAGAGATCGCCGAGAGGGCGCACATCCACGGTGACCGCGACGCCGGTGATGCCTTCCGCCTCGCGTCGCAGCTCCTCGCGCCAGCGTTCGAGCTCCTGCTGGATGGCCCGCTCACGCTCCCGGTCGTCGAAGATGTTCGCGACGCGGGCGGAAGGCCGGTGGATGTGGACCAGCACCAGCTCCGTGCCCAGGCGTCGCGCCAAATCGGCCGCCGGCTTCAGCGCCGCGCGGGCGCCTCGCGACCCGTCGAGCGTGACGAGAACGCTCACGCTCCGTCCTTCCCCGCCGCGGCGCGGCGTTCCAGCTCCATCCGGACGTAGGGGTTGCGCTGCCGTTCCTGGCCGATGGTGGTCTGCGCCATGTGCCCCGGAAGCACGATGGTGTCGTCGGGGAGAGCGAGCAGCCGGTCGATGATGCTCGACATCTCGAGGTCGTAGTCTCCCCCCGGAAGGTCGGTGCGGCCGATGGAGCCCTGAAACAGGGTGTCGCCGCTGAACAGCAGCCCGTTGACGTAGAACGAGACGCTTCCCGGCGTATGGCCGGGAGTGTGGATCACCTTCAGCTTGACCCCATCGACATCGATCTCGTCGCCGTCGGCGAGCAGCCCGTCGGGGTCCGGCGGCGGCTCGACCTCGGCGCCCATCCACCGGGCCGCCATGGCGGCGGACCCGCGAACGATCTGGAGGTCGGCGGGGTGAATCAAAAACGGCGCGCCTGTCGCCTCCTTGACGCCCCGCACACCCATCACGTGGTCGAGATGTCCGTGAGAGTTGGCGATGGCCTTGATCCGCACGCCCATATCTCGCGCCATCGCGAGAATCTCCTCGGGGTTGTCGCCCGGGTCGATGCAGATGGCCTCGCCCGTCCGGCGGTTGCCGATCACCCAGCAGTTCTCGGCGAACACCCCGACCACGATCCCGTGGACGATCAGCTCGTTAACCTGCGGCTCTGTCATGGTCCCCTCATGGTACCAGCCGCGCGGCGCCCGCCTCAGCGGAACGCCTCGAACAGCTCCTCGAACGCCTTCATCTGGCCGCCGCGAGTCGAGGACGGGACGAGAATGGGCGTGTTCACGCCCGCCGCGTACCACGCTTCCACACCGTCTCGAACGTCCTTCGCGGAACCGAACAGCGTCACGTCGGCGAGCCAGCGGTCGCTCATGAGGGACGGCACCCGGTCCTGTTCGCCCTTCGCCAGCGCCGCTTCGATCGCCCGCATCTCCTCTTCGTAGCCGGCCTCGATCCAGTAGTTGCGATAGTTGGGAAGGGCGACGTACCCCGTCAGCACGCGGCGCATCACAGCGGCCGCCGCGTTCCGGTCCTCATCGATGCAGGTCGGGATCATGTCGCCGATGAAGAAGCGGTCGCGCTTCTCGGGCGGGATGACCGCGAGCGATGCCGCCATGTGCGATCGGGCGCCGTTGGCCCAGACGCAGCCGTCGGCGATCTCCGCCGCGAGAGCCACCATCTTCTTGCGCAGCGTGGCGAGCACGATGGGCGGCAGCTCGCCGGCCCCACCCTGCTGCGAAGCGGCGCGCAGCCGCTCGACGAAGCGCCGCATGTCCGAAAGGGGCTTCCCAACCTGAAGGCCGAGCCGCTGGTGCGCGGGGCCGTGGCTCACGCCGATCCCGAAGACGAAGCGCCCGCCGCTGAGCTCGTGCACCAGCGACGCCGTCTGGGCGTAGTCGAAGGGGTGCCGCGTGTAGATGTTGGCGATGGACGTGCCGAACCGGACCTCTTTCGTCACCAGGGCCAGCGCTTCGCACAGGCCGAGCCCATCGCCGAAGCTGGGGCAGTAGATGCCGGAGAATCCTTCGGCTTCGATCCGTTGGGCTAGCTCCAGCGTCGCCTTCCGGCGGCCCGGAACGGCCGCGAGGCTCACAGCAGGCTTCTGTGTCATCGTCGATTCGCTCCTCTCGCGCGCCGGTCAGGCAGGAGCGTACACGACCGCGGAGATACGGGGAACGCCCCGATCTGCCTCATTGAAAGGGTTACCGAACGGGGAGCGTTGCCTCAGAATCAGGGTTACCGAAAGGAGGCGATGTGACCCGGGTGACCCTGGACGAGTACGCGGCTGCGGTGCGGCCACGGTACCAGCCGGCGAAGAAGCAGGAGAAGGGCAGGATTCTCGATATTCTGCTGGAACCTGAGGGGGACTGTGGGCAGAAGGTTCTCGGCCTGGGTGTGCGGCTCCGCTTCGCCCGGGCGGTTCTTGAACCGGCCCACCTTCCAGGCTGCCTGGCTCACCACCGATGGCCGGGTGGGAGGCCGCGGCGGCCCCTCATCGGGGCCCCGAAGCTCGCGTCGCACTGCGTCCAGTCCGTCCTCGAGCTCTGCGATCCGCGCTTTGAGCCGTTCCTCGTCTTCGCGAAACCGCTCGAGTCTGTTCATCAGCATGCGGTTCTCTGCGGCGAGGGCGGACTCGTGCATTTCGAGGGCTTCGATATCCTGGCTCATCCGGAAGGCTTTGAACTTGAGTGCGGCGTAGCGGCTGGATTCTCGCATGAGTTGCCGCACGGTCTTGTTCAGCTCCTCCACGATGTGATCGCCCCCGCCTTCGCCGGCAAGTTCCGCGATGTGTTGGCGCGCCCTCAAGTAGGCCAGCCCGTTGGCAAAGATGATGAGCAGCGCTTCGCCCTCGGCCCAGCCGTTCTCGCGGGCAAGCGCGAGCGCGTCCTGGTATGTCTCCTCGAGCAGGTCTAGCTTGACGGTCCTGACCTTCGGCCCCTCTGCGGGGGTGTCGTGGCCCGGTTTCCGGTCGTTCATCCGTTCATCCCATACAAACAGAAAGCTCCTACGGGAACCCGTAGAAGCCATCAGCCGCTTGGCGGCGGTTTTACCCGGGGTGTCGTTCGCCCCGAGGCCGGCGAGCTTCATCGCCATGTCCAGTATACCAGAGGCCCCGGCTGGCGCCCCGGTTGACGGCCGCCGTACGGGAGCCGGATGGCTCCAATGTCCTTTGGCGGTGCGTGAGGACGACCAGCGACCGTTCGGCCTGGCGGCTATCAACGAAGCGCTGGTCGGCGCCCCTGAAGCGGTCGGACAGGAAGC
>DATLZC010000079.1:0-2166 GCA_035574215.1 Dehalococcoidia bacterium
ACTTGCGGCACTTCGGCAGACTCGCGAACTCCACAGACCACCTCCCCCTGTCCCTGGTTGCTGCGCTTGACGGAACGCAATGGCGCGGGAATGAAATCGGCGCGAGTATACGCGTTCGTGATCGCTGTGACAATCTCCAGAAGGCCCGGAGTCGGGGCGGGGTGAAGCAAGGGGCGCCCGTCACGGGACGAGCGCCACCTTCCCTTCGGTGTCTGTGTGGTATTCGTACGCGACGCCACCGGCCGTGAGGACGATGCGGTAGCCGGGAATCGCGATCTGGATGCAGGCCATACCGGGCGTCTCGATGCCCAGGCAGCCGTCCCAGTAGGTCGCCTCGATACTCGAGACCTCGATGTCGCCGGGGTCGACGCCGAGCCTGCCGGCCAGGTCGGCCTTCGCGGCGCCGATGGCGATGCGCTCGCACGCGTCGGTGTTGTGCACGAGGTTGCATTCGTCCCCGGGGATGTCATCGATGGACGTCACAGGGCCGGAGACGACCGGACCGTCGGGACCGGACGTTCCGTCGTCGACGCCCTCGACGACGGTGTCGTCGACGGGCGCGCCGCCGTCCCCGGACGGGACGGGCATGGCGCTTCCGCCGTCGACCTCGCGGGCGTTCTCCGGCGGCGACGTCTCGTCCCCTCCGAACGGTGAGCCGGCGATGGCGACGCTGAGCGCCAGACCGGCGGCGATGGCCACAGGGAGCGCTGCGATGAATAGCCAGCGCTTCATTTCTTGTTCCTCCTTTTGATGGACAGATCGGATGGTTCGGGCCCGTGCACTGAGAGGACGATGCGGGGCTGCGAAAGGTTCCGCCGGTCAGGCGGCGAGCTGGAGCGCCGGGACCTCCGAAACGCCTGCGACCCGCAGGAACGCCTCCACCACGCGCGGGTCGAACTGCGTCCCGCTGCAGCGCGCGATCTCGGCGATGGCGGCCTCGCGGGCGAGCGCCCGCCGGTACGGCCGGTCGGAGGTCATGGCGTCGAAGGCGTCGGCGACGGCGAAGATGCGTGCGCCCAGGGGGATGCTCTCGCCCGCCAGGCCCAGAGGGTAGCCGCGGCCGTCCCAGCGCTCGTGGTGCGCGCGGACGATGTCGGCGACGCGGGACGCGATGGTGAGCTTTCGGAGAAAACGGTAGCCCAGCTCCGGGTGACGCTTGATCTCCTCCCATTCCTCGTCAGTGAGCGGGCCGGGCTTGCGGAGCACGCGGTCCGAGACGCCGATCTTGCCGATGTCGTGCAGGAGCGCGCCGAGCCCGATGATCTCGATGTCGTCTTCGGAGCAGCCGAGCTCGCGGGCGATGGCGATGGAGAGCGCCTGGACGCGGAGCGAGTGGCCTTCGGTCTCGACGTCGCGGAGGTCGAGGGCGCCGACGATCGCGAGGGAGATCTCGTGACGGGCCTGCGCGATCTCGCGGGAGCGTTCGAGCAGCGCGCGCTCCCGTTGCCTGATGCCCCGCTGCCCCAGGTACAGCACCGTCAGCATCGCCAGGAACGCGAGCGTGAGGCTGCCGCCCAGCGTGCGGTAGAGGAACTCCCGCACGTCCGCGATCTCCTGCCGGAGGTGTTGGGCGCTGGTTCGGGCGCCGACCACGCCCGCGACACGCCGATCGGGACCCAGGCGCAGGGGGACGTACGTATCCAGGAGCGGCTCGCCGCCGGCGCCGGGCGCTTCGCGATAGATGGAGGCGCCGGACGCCACGGCGCGCAGGTCGTCGGCGGATGGCGGCGCGACGGCGCCATTGCCCACGATCGGCGCGCCATCGAGATTCCACACTTGAAGGCCACGCAGCCGCTCGGAGGCGTCCCCGACGATCATCGACAGGATCACCTCCTGTCGTTCTGGAGGCATGGGGCCCGCGAGGTCTTCCGGCGTGAGATGGTTCTCGACTACGGGAGCCACGAGGGCGGCGACGTCGCCGACCTTGTCTTCGTATTCTTCTTCGCTGAACCGCGCGAGGAACAGCCGGGAGGCGCCGAAGGCGCCGAGGACGACGATAGCGGCGCCGATGACGCCCGCCACCAGGAGGTAGGTGCGGCCGAACAGGGAGCTATACTCGGTTCCTTGCCGGGCGAGCGCCGCCGCCCGGCGATGGAACGGGACGGGAACGGCGAACATCTCCGAAGAAGTATCGGCTCCGAAGCGCGTGCACGACGGTCCGAATGG